>NZ_QPTY01000026.1:0-47173 GCF_005236045.1 Enterococcus sp. VV15 | reverse complement strand
CTACAGCCAGGTACGTATACCTTGACAGAAACATACACGCCAGAAGGCTATCAAGGACTGAAACAGAGTGTGACAGTCGTGATCCAAGAAGATGGTACAGTCATGATCGATGGCACTGCAGTGAAAAATGTCTTAGTTGATGGAGAGCAACATAATCAAATCAGCTTAGATGTCACGAACCAAGCAAAAGTACCGCTACCTGAAACTGGTGGCTCCGGCCGCCTTGGCATCTATCTAACAGGACTTATTGCTCTAGGTCTTTCAGGTGTTTATCTCTTCATGAGAAATCACGGAAAGGACGTGATGAAATGAAAAAACTAAAATGGCTCGTTCTTTGTTTGATTCCATTTTGTCTCTTTAGTTTCCCAAAGGAGAACCAGGCACAGAGTGAAACACGCACTGTTCAATTCACTCTGCATAAATTACTTTTTGAAAATGGAAAATTACCAGAGACTCAACTAAACACCGGACAAGAGCAAACTTTTTTACAGAACTATCGAGGATTGAATGATGTGACCTTCGCCGCTTATGACGTGACTGATACGTTCTATCAACTGAGAAGAGACGGAGTGAGCGTGGGAGACGCGCAACAAAAAATTGCTATTCAAGGTGCTAGCGCGGGGAACCGAATAGCAGAACAAGTGACCCAGACAGCGGGAAATGAAGATGGTATTGCTAATTTCCAACTACCAATCAAAGACAACCAAGGGCGTGACAGTGTCTATCTCTTTGAAGAAGTGAAAGCACCAGAAATAGTCAAAGAAAAAGCAGCCAACCTTGTTGTTGCTCTGCCAATCAATGATGCAGACAACCAAGAATTAGCAACCATTCATTTATACCCTAAAAATGAAGAAAATGCCTATCCAGCACCACCTTTTGAAAAAAAGATTGAAGAAGGCAAACGTGATTTTGCGATAGGCGACAAGATCAATTATTCATTGAATACGACTATACCAGTGAATCTTCTCGATTACAACAAATTCAAAATCAGTGATCAGGGAGATGCGGCATTGACACTTCTACCTGAAACAATCGCACTCTCTATCAACGGCCAGAAAATGACAGAAGGCTATCGCTTACACACAGAATCAAATGGATTTACGGTCGATTTTGATCTTACATTCTTACAGAAATATGTTGGAAAAGCACTCAAACTCACGTACCAGATGTGTTTGAACGATAAAGCAATTCCAGATGAAGCAATCAATAATGAAGGAAAATTAGACATTGGTTCATTCTCATACATTGACAAAGCTGTTGTCTACACAGGCGGTAAGCATTTCATCAAAGTAGCCAACGAAAATCAAACAGGTTTAGCTGGTGCCACTTTTATCGTAAAAAACAGTGAGGGAAACTATCTATCTCGCAAAAGTGGACATACCACATGGACAACGAAACGTGAGGAAGCTACTACGGTCACTTCTGATACAGACGGGGAATTTTCGATCATTGGATTTGCTTATGGAAACTATCAGTTAGAAGAGGTCCAATCACCAGTTGGGTATATCTTAAATAAATCACCGATTCCTTTCGAGGTAACCAAATACAGCTATCAGCAATCTGGAAAAGAAACAGCCCCTTTAAAAGTTATAAATAAAAAAGAAAAGGGAACAGGATTCTTGCCTAAAACAAATGAACAACGAAGAACACTATGGTTTGTCGTAGGGCTTGGTATGATTTTATTCGTTGTAAGCATGCATATCAAAAGAAAAATAGGAGTGAAAAAATGAAAAAGAGAATGGTAATAAGTGCATTATTATTGATCGTTCCGATCTTAGCAAGTTGGTTTAGCGGAGCAGATGTTTATGCTGCTGACACCTCAGCACAAGTCATCATCCATAAGAAAAAAATGACCGATCTACCAGATTCGCTGATCCAAAACACAGGGAAAGAAATGAGCGAGTTTGATCATTATCAAGGATTGGGTGATGTGACATTTTCAGTTTATGATGTCACAACAGAGTTTTACGATCACCGCAACAACGGAGAATCAGTAGATGACGCGAAACAAGCGGTGCAGTCATTGACGCCTGGTAATCCAACTGCGACAGGTGTAACTGATGCAGCAGGAAATCTTACTTTGTCTTTACCAAAAACACAAAACGGAAAAGATGCCGTATACGTCATCAAAGAACAGCCAAAAGCTGGGGTCATCCGAGCAACAAACATGGTGATTGCTTTCCCAGTTTATGAAATGATTAAACAATCAGATGGTTCTTATAAATATGGGACAGAAGAATTGAACACAGTTCATATCTATCCTAAAAATACAGTAACTAGTGACGGTACGTTAGTTGTCAAAAAAATCGGTACAGCTGAAAATGAAGCATTGAACGGCGCAGAATTCATCATTTCTAAAGCAGAAGGGGCCGTAGTGAAATATATCGAAGGCGTAAAAGACGGCCTTTACACTTGGACTACAGATAAGAATGCCGCAAAACATTTTGTAACTGGAAACGCCTATGATATCGGTAGTACAGACTTCACTGAAGTGGCAACAGATAAAGGGAAATTGACAGTAGATAGCCTAGAAGTAGGTTCTTACATTTTGGAAGAAGTCAAAGCACCAGATAACGCAGCGTTGATCGATAATCAAACAAAAACGCCATTTGAGATTATCGAAGAAAGTCAAACACCTGTTGAAAAAATCATAAAAAATGATACGTCACACGTCGAAAAAACAACTCCTCAACTAGATGGAAAGGATGTTGCTATCGGAGAAGATATCCAATATGAAATCTCTGTCAATATTCCACAAGGGATTGCCGATAAAGAAGGAACAGCAAATAAATATACAAAATTCAATTTAGTAGATACCCATGATGCTGCTTTGACCTTTAGCAACACACCAGCTGGTAAAACTGGATACGTCTTATATGATGGCAACACGATCATCGATCAATCACACTATACTGTAACAGAACAAGGAAACGGCTTTACAGTCGCGGTGGACCCAGCTTATATTCCATTTTTGACACCAGGAGCTACATTGAAATTCACTTATTTCATGCATTTGAATGAACAAGCTGATCCAACAAAAGGATTTACCAATGAAGCAAATGTCGACAATGGACACACTGAAGACAAAACACCACCAGAAGTGGATGTCGTAACTGGCGGAAAACGGTTTGTTAAAATCGATGGAGATGTTTCTGCTGATGAACCTTTAGCTGATGCAGAATTCGTTGTAAGAGATCAAGATTCAGATACTGCAAACTATTTAGTGATTGACCCTCAAACAAAAGCAGTCAGCTGGACAACAGCAAAAGATCAAGCAACAGTTTTCACTACGAAAAAAGATGGTTTGATCGATGTTACTGGTTTGAAATACGGAACGTATTATCTTGAAGAAATAAAAGCACCTGAAAATTACGTACCGTTAACTAACCGCATCTCATTTGATGTAAACGGCTCATCTTACCAGACAACCGGAGAACTGGTTTCACCAGAAAAAGTGCCTAACAAACACAAGGGAACACTTCCCTCAACTGGTGGCAAAGGGATCTACCTTTATATCGGTATCGGTGCAGTACTTCTTGTAATTGCAGGTATCTACTTCACAAGAAGAAAAAGTTATTAATCGAATTCTTGAAAGGAAGTCGAGACAAAAGTCGTTTAGGTTTGAGAAATTGGAAAAAAAGAATAAACAGTGGGAGCAGAAGCAACTCCTTAGGAAATAAGCCGAAATTCTCGGAGTTAAACACTCCTGTCCCAGCCTCTTTTTTCAAAATTTCCAAAAAACCTGACTTTTGGACACCGTTTATTCGGAATTAGCGTCTTTAGCAAAACTGATTTTTAGATTTGTCCAAGACTCCACTAAATAAGCCAGAAATCAAGAAATTTGTTTTTTCAAATTTTTGAGATTTCTGGCTTATTTACGAAATGAATACTTCCATCACCATTATTTATTCGGATTTTTTAGATAAAAGAAAAGAGATTTTTCATGCTACAGATTTTTATAAACGAAAGGAGAGAAGTATGAATAAGAAAAAGAGAAGATTCTGGGATTGTCTCATGCTTCTAGTATTACTCGGAGGTATTCTTGCATTAGCCTATCCTTTTGTCAGTGATGCGTTGAATAATTATTTGGATCAACAAATAATCAGTCATTATCAGAAACAAGCAGCCTCAGAAAACAAAGAAAAGATGACACAAATCCAAAAAAAAATGGAAGAAAAAAACCGACAATTAGCAAAAGAAGGAAATAACCCGGGAGCTGATCCTTTTAAAAAGACAAAAGAGCAACCAGAAAAAGCAGATGATACCTATTTGCAAAAACATACGTTGGGAATCTTGACGATCCCTAAAATCAATGTCCGGTTACCTATTTTTGATCAGACTAGTGCAGTGCTTCTGGAAAAAGGTACATCATTGCTTGAAGGTACCTCCTATCCAACAGGCGGGAAAAGCACCCACGCAGTTCTTTCAAGTCATAGAGGATTACCCCAAGCAAAATTATTCACTGACTTACCGAAATTAGTACTTGGAGATACCTTCTTGATCGAAATCAACAAAAGCACCCACGCATATCAAGTAGATCAGATCAAGACCATCGAACCAACAGATACAGACGATTTGAGGATCGAACCGGACAAGGATCTTGTTACACTCTTGACTTGTACGCCTTATATGATCAATAGCCATCGACTATTGGTTCGCGGACACCGGATCCCTTATTCTCCAGAGCAAGCAGAAAAAACAACCAAAAAAGTACAAAACCAGCAACAGCTCTTTTTATTACTACTGATTGGAACACTTTTACTTATTTTTGGACTAATCATTTATCTTGGCTATCGTATCTGGGGGAACCAAGTGATTCGTCACACTAAATATCCGTTGTCTTTCCAACTGCAAAACGAAACAATCCAGTCAGTTACGATACAAAGTTTGAACAAAAAGAAGCCTTCAAAAATCAATGTGACACCAAATGAAGAAGGGCAAGTGAATGAAATGCTATCAGGTGGGAAATATGCTATTCTTTTTGATAACGGTGGGAAAATCCGCGCATCCATTAGACATCCTAAAGACAAACAGTTCCGATTGAAACGACAAAATAATAAAGTAGTCATTCAAAGAACAAAAAAAGTACCTTATATCTATTACATCAAATGATTCTATGAATAAAACCATGGAATAAATGGGAGACTAACATGGAAGTACTCGAATTATGGGAAAAATTTGTAACGATGCATCCTGAAGCTAAAGACAGCACATATGAGGTATGGGCTTTCGGGAGCAATCCGTCGATGGCAGATAGTTTACTTGCCTTAGTGTTGGAGGGTAAAAAGACTGGAACCTGTTCTGCCAAAAAGTTATTTGACTACGACGATGAACCACTTCCCAAGGAAAAAGAATACAGTATCATCCTGGATGGCAAGAGCCAACCCAAGGCAGTCATCCAAACAATAACTGTAGACGAAATCGCTTTTTGTGATATTCCAGCTGATTTTGCTTACCTTGAGGGTGAAGACGATCGCAGTCTTACACAATGGCGCTACGCCCATCTGAACTATTTTCAAGAGGTGTTTCATACCTATGGGCTGACCTTTACGGAAAAAGAAATCCTCTATTGTGAAACATTCCGAGTCTGCTATCGTGTTTAACAGCTATCGATCAGATAATTTGATCGAAGGATAAAATCTTTTTATACTTTCCCCTTTAGAGTTTTCCTTTTTTATGTAGGGTGCTAAGATTGAAGTGTATAAAAGAAAAGGGATGACACAAATGAAAAAAATCATTATATTTGGCGATAGCATCGCTGCAGGACTTTTTGAAGGAGAAGTCATACACGCCTTAGATCAGCAGCTTTTGAACACGCTGCGTGCGTTAGGGTTACCAGATTTTACTATAACCAATCTAGGAAAAAGAGGTGATTCTACGACTAGTGCTTTGGAACGATTGACACAGATTGACCAAGAATTAACCGCTGATTATGTCGTTTTGAACGTCGGCATCAATGATGCAATCAACAATCGTAAAAACAAAAAAGCATTTCAAGAAAATCTGTTGGGCATCATAGATCAATTTAAAGACAGTCGGATCATCTTAGTAGGACCAAGTTATGTAGATGAAAAGATTAAAACTCAGACAGATCCAGTCATCTTAGTGGAATACACTCAACTAGCTAAAAAAGTAGCGGAGCAAACCGCTAGCGATTTTATCGACTTCTATCAGTATGAACGTTCTTTCACTGATCCAACGATCTATTTACAATCAGACGGATTACATCCATCACAACTTGGCTATCATTTTTTAGGTTCGCTGATTGCGCAGTTGATCCAAAGAAACGAACAACAAAAATAAAGCGAAAACTAGCTCCTGCTGATTGGCAAGTGGTTTTTATCACTTCTAAGACAAGCGGGAGCTAGTTTTTTATTGACGGTACTCCTTCAATAACCCATGTTGGATCAATTGTTGCTTTTCTTTCAAGTTTAAAACATTTGCCGTATAATTTTGAGCATACATGATCGAATATAGCGTATTTAAAACATAATCAAAAGCAATCTGGGAAGAAAAAGTAGCAACTTTTACAAAATCCAGCTCCCCTTGAGAGATTACGAGACACATGCTCGCTTTTTTTGCCATTTCAGAATACTCGTTTCCTGTCAGAAGAAGGGTGGGTGTCCCTACATGTTTCAAGTGGGACATGATTTTCTCATAGTGGTGGATTCTTCCACTATAACTAATAAAAACAGCACAATCTTCGTTAGTTAGATTCGCAGCATTCCAAGACGAATCACTATATTCTTCAGCCAAGATCAAAAACTTATTTAGTTTGACCAATTTATTCTGGAATTTCCTTGCAGTGATCTGGGAATCACCTTTGGCAAAGACAAAAATCCGCTTCGCCTGTGTCAATTTTTCCGCAATTGTATCTAATGGCTGATCTTCAATTTGTAGCTGTGCTTTCTTCACAGCCTGAATAGATAATTCAGCCATTTTTTTCGCAATCGTTGCTCCGTCATCTTGATCAGAGAAAGGAAAATTCGCATCGATCGTTTGATCAAATTGCGCTAGTAATTGATGGACCTCACGCCCTAATTCCAAGCGAAATTCTTTAAAACCGGTAAATCCTAATTTTTTACATAGCCGAATGATGGCTGAATGAGAAGTATAGGTCGCTTTAGCTAGTTCCTCGATAGTCATATAGACGGCAGCTTCAAAATTTGCTTGCAAATAATCAGCAATCCGTTTCTCCGTTGTCGTAAATGTATCTTGGCGGATCAATTTATCTTCAATTAACATTTCAATCACCTTCCAACTCTATCATACTGAAAATCCATGTGTTTGACTATCTAAATCAAAAATGTACGACTAAACATATTTGTCACAGTACGAAGAGATTTTCTTGAGTCGCTGAACATTTTTACCTGTTTGTCCTGAAAACAACCAACGCTTGCGATTTCCTTGTATACTGACAGTATCTACTAAGGAGGGACAATTATGCTAACAATCGCATATTTAGGTAATGGAAAAAGTACCAATCGTTACCATCTACCATTTTCACGTAAACTAACCGATAAGATCAAGATCAAAAAAATCTTTTCCCCAACAAAACCAGTTTGGGAAACATTTGACGATATTGAATATACAAATCAGCTATCTGACCTTTGGGATGATCCCGATATTCAATTGGTCGTTATTACTACGCCTAGTCAATTCCACTATGAGTACGGAAAAATGGCTCTTGAAAAAGGCAAAAACGTATTAGTCGAAAAACCATTTGCAGAGACGTCAAAAGAAGCAAAAGAATTGTTTGCGTTAGCGAAGGAGAAAGGTCTATTCATCCAGTGCTATCAAAATCGCCGCTTCGATTCCGATTTTCTCACGGTTCAAAAAGTGATCGAAAGCGGAAAACTTGGTGACATCTTAGAAATCGAAATGCATTATGATTATTTCAGACCAGAAATCCCAGAAAATACTACTGAATTTTCAACAGCAAATAGTTATCTTTATGGCCATGCGTGTCATACAGTAGATCAAGTCATTTCTTATTTCGGTGAACCAGATACGATCCACTATGATGTTCGGCAATTATTGGGTAAAGGACGTATGAATGATTATTTCGACCTTGATTTTTATTATGGTACGATGAAAATTTCAGTCAAATCCAGTTATTTCCGAATCAAGGAGCGCCCTAGTTTTGTCGTCTATGGGAAAAAAGGCATGTTCGTCAAACAAACGAAGGATCGTCAGGAAGAACATTTAAAAATGTTCTATATACCTGACAATCAAGACTTTGGTATCGATTTACCTCAACACTATGGCACTTTGACTTATATAGATGGCGAAGGAACCTATCATGAAGAAAAAGTCATTTCAGAGATTGGTGACTACAGCCGTGTATACGAAGGCATCTATGAAACATTGATCAATGGTGCAGAAAAAATCATAAAAGACGAAGAAACCTTACTTCAAATGAACATCTTGGAAGAAGGAATCAAAGAAATCCAAGAAAATGAAAAAAGCACTCACTGATGCCACAGTTTGTTTCGTAATCAGCGAATAAGAAGGAACATTTCTAATACTCACAATCAAACACAGAAAATGAGGTCGAGACAAAAGTAGTTTAGTTTTGAGAAATTGGAGAAAAAGAGGCTGGGACAGAAGTGTTTAACTCCGAGAAATAAGCCGAAATTAACGAAAATTGCTTTTCAAATTTTTGTTAATTTCAGCTTATTCGAGAGTCTGTAGCAAAACTAATTTTTAGATTTGTCCCACACTATATTTGAAAATCATTTGTCATGCAGATGGTTCCGAAAAGCTTTGAACAGATAAGACACCCCTTATTAACTTTTTGCTGGAGCTGGTTACCTGACCGCTACAGTTAAGAAAAACAGTTACGAGAATTGCTTATACATCCTATAAAAATGTCTGTAAGCAGACATAGAGATATGTACACAGCTTTTCTCTGCCGGTCACAAAAATAATGAAATCAGTTAAGATGTTACAAATGCTACGCAGATTTTTCGGATTGTTTTTTATAGAAAAAAAGAACCATCCTGATTGCTGATTTTAAAAAAAGCAAGAAAAGAAATCCTTTTCTATTCACATATTTTGACAGTTATTTTATTCTTATGTACTATAAAGAAAGACTAGGAGGTAGAACTATGACAAATTACAATGGGGAAAAGGGAAAACGTCTGAGAGGTTCAATGGCGCCTAAATCAGATGATGAAGTAGCATTGGCTGGAACAAATTCTGGCGAAACAGAAGAAAAACAAGAAGCATTATCTGGTACAAACTCCGGCGAAGAAAAAGAAGTAGCATTATCTGGATCAAATGCTGTAGAAGAAGATGAACCAACAAAACCTAATCGTTTCGAAAAAGAAATAGAGAAGCTGACAGATGAAGTCAAAGAAAAATTTGAAGAATTGACTTCAAAAAAAGAACATAAAGACTAATCGTGTGATACTTTCTTTAAAGAGCGTTTAAATCAAAGCAATAGAAGTCGCAGACCCAGAAAACAAAAAAATGGGTCTGTGGCTTTTTTACTGTCAGCGATACAATTCGTTGCCATGCTGCTTAGAACTAACAAATCCTATTGTTTTTTGACCTCAAAAATGATGACCGAAATTAAAAAAACACTTTTTCCTGACTTAGAAAAAAATGTTAGTCGATTGGTTTCTTTTTATATTATGCTTTAAGATATGAAACCAAATTATTATTTTTCAACTCAAACTAGGAGGCATTATATGGAAACTTTTTGGCAACAAGCAACCAAATCAGGTGTCGTAGCACAGACTGACCTATTCAAACGATTCTCTGACTATTTATCCGATCATTTAGTGTTTATTTTAGGCGGACTCGCAGTAATCATTATTGTCACTTTGTTACTTAGTAAAAAAATGACAGCAAATGGACCAGCAAATAAAAAATCATCAGGAAAAATGACGACAAAACAAGGGCAATACAAAAAATACAGATAAGCGTAACTAAACTAGGGGAGGTAGTACAGCGATACAACCTCTTTTTTATTACCTATAGGAGAAAATAAATGGATCTACTTCTGGCATTCTTATTTTATCAAGGTGGATTACCATCCATTAATCATCTAGCAGAATCCTATTCTTACTTTTTCCTCTATTATTCTGCGGTATGGTTTTTCAGCCTTTTTTGCTACGTACTTATTTATTGTGATCCTTCGAGCCTGTATGAAGTATTTAAAAGGGCAACGTCACCGAAAACATCAATGGAAATTTAAAAAGCAACTAGCAGAAGCTTATAGACAACAAGAACAAACACTACTTGAAAATTCAAAAAAAAAAACAAAAGTCCTAATAAAATAACCCATTCAACAGGAGGGGAGAACAGTGAAAAAGTTCGTATACCCGATCCACAAATTCTTTCATACAAAGACTTATCAAAAACTAAAAGAACAAAAAGAAATGAGCAGTTTCAATAGTTCAATAAGTAGCTCCAGTAAAGAAACTCTTAGATCTATGTCCACCAATACAAGCTATCTTACTATAACCCCAAATTCTTCTCTACATGCTAGAATTACTAATGCAAAAAAGAATAGGCAAGGAATGCTTCAAAGAATAGCGTCGATGGAAGACCTACATGCTACTGTCGGTAAAGAACAAGCGATACATACTGGGAAAAGAAGAAGTTGGGAATGCAGTCAAACAATCTAATTCAGATATTTCTATAAATAAAAATTATAGTAAGTATAACTTACATTATATTGATAAATGACATATTTGGTATTATAATTTTCATGAAAATAACATAAGAGATGAAAGGGAGCGTGTTATATATCATGAAAAAAACAAGTAGAAAAGTAGTCATTGTTGGTACTGGTTTTGTTGGGACAAGTATTGCTTATGCAATGATCAATCAAGGAATTTCTAATGAACTCGTTCTAATCGACGTGAACCAAGAAAAAGCAGAAGGGGAAGCATTGGACCTTTTAGATGGTATGGCTTGGGGAGAAGAAAATGTCGCTGTTTGGTCAGGAGATTACAGCGAATGTTCAGATGCAGATCTAGTCGTTATCACCGCAGGAGTAAACCAAAAACCAGGACAAACTCGTTTAGATCTTGTTAAAACAAATTCAGTCATCATGCGTGACATTGTCAAACAAATCATGGGATCAGGATTTGATGGGGTGTTAGTTGTAGCATCAAACCCAGTGGATATTTTGACCTATATTGCTTGGAAAGAATCAGGATTACCAACTTCACGTGTTATTGGTACTGGAACTACGCTAGATACTACTCGTTTCAGAAAAGAAATCGCATTGAAATTAAAAATCGATCCACGAAGTGTCCATGGGTATATCTTAGGTGAACATGGAGATTCAGAGGTAGCTGCATGGTCACACACAACAGTCGGTGGAAAACCAATCATGGAATTTGTTGAAAAAGATCACCGCCTCGAAGAAGCCGATTTAACGATCATTGCAGATAAAGTAAAGAATGCTGCATATGAAATCATTGATCGTAAGAAAGCGACTTACTATGGGATCGGAATGAGTACAGCACGTATCGTCAAAGCTGTTTTGAACAATGAACAAGCTGTATTGCCAGTTTCAGCTTATTTGACTGGTCAATATGGGGAAGAAGATATCTTTACAGGTGTTCCTTCAATAGTCGATGAGAATGGAGTACGTGAAGTAATCGAGTTATCTATCACAAAAGATGAAAGAGCACAGTTCCATAAATCTGTTAGTGAATTACGGAATGTTTTGAATACTGTACTATAAAAAAATGATTGCAAATAATATGATTTTAAAAGCCGGGATAGATAATATATCCCGGCTTTTTTTATAGAACAAATTATTCCAGCCTTTGAAATTATCGTTTCATCACTCCGTTTTCCAGACTATAAAATAAATATATCTATCAGTACAAAAATCATATTTATCCTTATAACGATCTTTTTAATCATTTTAAAGGAAGGAGCAACCTATGTATACAAGCATTGAATATGTAATCGTTCATAAAGTCAATATTTATGAGGTAAATCGTTTTGGTCACAAATGGTATACTCAAACATTGATTTTTAAGCTTCCAGAAGATAAAAAACGTTTGTTTTCTTATCATGTGACAAATAAGATTGATATTTCCCATTTGAATAAAGGAGACAAAGTCATGCTAAATCTTCATGTTTTTGGGAAAGGTCGTTCAACTTATTTTAAACCAGAATTTTGTGTAGATGGCATACTATTGATTGAATAAGTTTCAAGTATGACTTATATAAGCCGAAAAAGCTGTTTAGATACTAAGATCCAATACATAACTAATTTAGATGCGGATAATCGCACACACAAAATACAGCTTAAAACACGAACAAATGAACAACAACTATAAAATTGTTGCTTCGCAAATTATTAATAATAATTTATTCTAAAAAATTTTTTACAGAATACGATATAATTTCAAATATTTGAAAAATAAAATCTTAGAAGATGTAACGAACAAATCAGAAAATTTTTCTAGCAAATAAAAATTTACTAGTAGAAACAGTGCAAAATTTTTTTATAATTTTGAATAAGACAAAAATAGCAAATTTTGGTTTAAATCGGTATGAAGTAGGTTTGATTTTACTTTGAATCTACTTTGTATAATATATATTATGTAAACTATAATATAAAAAAATATATATTAGGCTATTCTCCCCACTGTTTTACCTATCTCTAATATCTTTTAATGAACGTAATTAGCAAAAAACGAAAAAAATAACCATTTAACACTTGTAGGCATAAATGATTAAAACCAGAATGTTGAGTTTTCTTTATAGATAGGTTTACTTTTTCTGGATTTTATTTGTTTCTTTCAAATAGATTGCAACATCTTTTTTAGAATATCAAGTTCTTTTTTGCTAGTTGTGATAGCTAAGATAATTTGCTAATATGGAAGCTTTGTCATAAATACTTGGGTATAAATCTTCGCCAAAAACTGACTGAGACGGTTGATTGATTGCCATATCTAATGCGCTAGAATCTTTTACACCAATCAGTCCACCTTTAGAATAAAGAAGAAGAATTTTACATTTAAACGTAATGAACTACAGGAAAACTACTGGAACTGCTGTTTACTAAAATCATAAATCAACTAAATCTTTCAAAGGTTATTATACTGATCCATAACAGAATCATTTATATTTATCAATATCGAGTTTTTCCTCTTGATAAATATAAATGATTGATTCTCCAGTTTCTACACCTATATATTTTTTTGTTTCTGGATGAATAGTCGTAATATCGCTATACCAGATTTTCTATTTTTATACTTGCGTGTCATTTTCAATGTATCTCTCTCTTTTCTAATAGATTTTCCATTCATAAGAAAGGTTAGGCTTGATTTAATTCGTGGAGACTGTGAAATATCTCTTTTCCCTCAGTTAATAGCGGTCGCAACTAAAAAACTTACAAAGATTTCCGTTTCAAAGAAATTTTATCAGTTTCGACTTGTAACTACTTGCCATGAGAAGTTGTCTTAGTCACTGATTTTCTTAAAGATCGTGTTTGTTGGATCATATCGGAATCGAACGATTTGTTTGGCACACTCGATTTGCACAATAAACGGTACAGTTAATAGATCATCAGCAATCAAACCTAAAAACTCAAGTTCTGAAATTGATAGGTTGATGTGAAATTGCTGATTTTCGGTTGGATAAATCGTTGATTTATCGAATCCTACTAATATTTTTGTCCTAGGGAGCCATTTATTGGTGTATTTTTTCAAATAAACTTGAATAACTTCTTTGCCAGCAATCGTTGAGTCATTAGTGATTGTTCCAGACACAATGATTTGTTTTCCTTCTAGAGAAACTTCAGAATATTCGAGGGCGAAGTTGCTGTAACTTAAACCGTAGCCAAACCGATACACTGGTTTTCCTGATAAATGAAGATAGTTCTCATTGAAATCGGTATCTCTGAAATTATAAAAAACCGGTAATTGTCCTTCTGCATCTGGTATCGATATTGCTAATTTTCCACTAGGATTTCGTTTGCCAAAAATTATATTCGCTAAAGCTTCGCCACCATATTGCCCAGGATATCCCACATAGAGTAAAGAATCAAAATAATCTGCTAGCGGTGAAACAATGACTGGTCTTCCAGTAATGACCACACCAATCAAAGACTTTCCAAGCTTTGCTAGTTCCTGGATCAGTTCTGATTGGCAATCAGGTACACTTAAGTCAGATAGATCGATATTTTCCCCACTAGTCATTTCGTTCGAACCACTCAATGCTGCACCATTCGTATCAAAAGTAGTCTCAAACTCACGTATGCTTGAACCACCGAATGTCACAATGACTACCTCTGCTTCTTCTGCTGCACGTATTGGGTCGCCAAAGTGTTCAGCAATACGATCTAACGCACATCCATCCGCCATGACGATACCTTCAAACCCGCCCTCTTCTCTTAAAAACTTCCATAATAAAAAGGGATTGATATGGCAAGGTACTCCATCTATATCATTATAAGCAGCCATGATCGCTGAAGTTCCTGCTCGAATACTTCTCAGCACTGCCGGAAGATGGATTTCACGTAATTCTCGTTCACCAATGACTACTGGTCCCGCATTATGTCCACCCATACTGGCTCCTTGGGCGGCAAAATGCTTTAACACTGCCAAGACTAAAGGATGCCCATCTTCTTTTTGCAGTCCTCTAACAGCCGCTTCTGTAAAACAACTGGTTAGAAAAGGGTCTTCGCTAAAGCACTCTTCCGTTCTCCCCCATCTTGGATCACGAGCAATATCAAGGGCAGAAATCAAGCCGACATGCGCCCCTGTTGTACGAATTTCTTTTGCAACACATTCCTGGACTTTTTGATAAAGTCCAGGATTCCAACTGGCTCCACTGCAAAAATTAACAGGTACTGTCGTAGCATCTAGTCCTTGATGTCCATGAGGGCATTCTTCAGTCAAAAAAGCGGGGATTTTAAGTCTTGTATGTTCATTCAAATAGGTTTGGATCATTTGGCTGACTTCAAATGCTTCTTCTTGCGTAAGGCCTGTATTCAAATCTCTGTTCGTCCAAGGGTCTGCCCGAAAAACACCATAGATCCACCCGATCGACCCAAAATACGCTACTTCTTTTTTGAAGTAATTAGTCAATTCGATTCTTCCATTTACTTTTTCGTAAACTTGCCACCCGTAGAGACGTTGATTCAGTTGTCCTACTTTTTCCCTTATAGTCATCTCTTTAAGAAGGTTTTCGATCATCTCATTACTCCATATACAATTTGATTGTGTGGATCTCATATGGTTTGAAGTTGATACTTACACAGTTTACAATCACCGGTAACTCCTCTTCCTCTTCTTCCAATAAATTACATAGAAAAGCGCGTTCAATATGACGTTTTGCTGACAAGGAACCGACTGTTTGACGATTATGGTATTCATATAATCGAACAACGACCGCTTTTTCCTCTTCTGCTTTTTTCACTGTATCGAGTAAAATATTTTTTTCGTCAACAGAGAAATACGCTGTATCTTCGCAATCTAAAAGAATCGGTAAGATCAACGCAGGAACATTCAAATCTAGGGATTGCTCCATCGTATCTGCTTCCTTCCAAGTCCCTTGATGTGCATACAAGGAATAGGTGAACTTATGGATTCCCTGATCTGCGTCTGGATATGGATCAGTTGCTGCTTTGATCAAAGAAATCCCTACTTTTTGATATGATGTATTGAATCCATATTTCGAATCAGTTAAAATGCTGACTCCAAACCCTTCTTCTGATAAATCGACCCATTTTTGCCCACAGCTTTCAAAACGTGCGAGATCCCACGAAGTATTTTGATGAACTGCTCGCTTGACATTCCCGAATTGGATATCGAAAGTTGCTTCTAAGGTATTGACAGCAATCGGCATTTGCACTTTCAATAGCAAATGGTGTAGATGCCAGTCTACAGTGGTTTCAAAATCAATACGGCCAGTATCATGGTAAAAATGAATGAGTTGGCAAATCGTGGAATTTTCAAAAGGCCGAATGACTTTGATCGTATCTCGGATAGACCCCTTTTCAACTAGCTTGGCTTCACTTAGCTGATTGACAAAATATGCTTTTTTATCGTAATAGATATCGATATCCCACGCATCGTAATTCATCGGTAGGTCTTCATAAGCAATTAGTTGATTAAGTATCGTGCCTTCAGGTAATATCTCTCGCTGGTATCTTTTGTCATATAAAGAAATGATTTCAAAAGAACGGTTGAATTTTACGATAAAGTCAGTTGTTTCAAACTCTTTTTGTATAGGTCGGATTACTTGTACTTTCTTTGTGTTTTCCACGAATTGAACAATCCGATTACTTAGACTAGCCATATGAGGCAGCTTCACCAACAATTGTCCGTCGTGCGTTCGCTGCTGGAACTTTGCATATTTGCTTTGTTTCTCTGTCGCAAAACGAATGATTACATCTCGTTTGATCCCTAATGGATTATAGACTGTCAGGTATTCCTGCTCTTTCAAAGAAGGCAATCGATCCTTATTCTGTTCTGTCAGAAAATCAGTTAATTGCTGGATCAATACATTTCCTTTGTTTGTGATCAGCTGATAGTCTTGATCTGTTTCTTGGTACACTTCTTTTATAGAACTACCTGGCAAAATATCATGAAACTGATTGAGTAAGAGTTTTTTCCATAGGTTTTCCAACTCTTGCGGGTAAATCGCTAGTCCATAGCAACTATATAGTTTCTCGATCGTTTGAAGGAAAAATTCAGATTGACGATTGGCTTTTTTATTTTTGCCAATCGAGGTCAATGTTCCCCGGTGATATTCAAAATATAACTCACCGTACCAAACAAACGGATCATCAAGATTCAACGAATGTTCCAATCTCTGATAAAACTCGCTTGCTCGATTCCCAGTGATCGTTGGCATCTCAGGTAGAGGACGGTGCAGACGTCTTTGGACTTCCAGCATCTGTCTTGTGGGACCACCGCCACCGTCACCATATCCATACGCTACAAGAATTTCATTGTGCGCACTTTTTTGCTGATACCGATCAAAGCTACCTTTGATCGTATAAGGGTCTAAAAGGCCATTATATGTTGTGTAATAGGGAGTAGGGCTGTAGCCTTCACTGATAGTTGTGATAAAATGTGTCAGCACTCTACTGCCATCGATTCCCTGCCAGTAAAACGAATCATAGGGTAGTTGATTGAATTGATTCCAAGATAGCTTCGTTGTCATAAAATAGGGCGTGTTCGTTTTTAACAACAGTTGTGGCAAAGCTGCAGAATAGCCAAAAACGTCGGGTAGCCACAAAATCTGACTATCGATGCCAAATTCTTTTTTGATGAATCGTTTTCCATAAAGGAGTTGGCGAACAAGCGATTCCCCTGAGGTCAAGTTACAGTCTGCTTCTACCCACATCGCCCCTTCTACTTCCCACTTTCCTTCAACTACTTTACGCTTGATCTCATCGTACAACTCTGGTGCCTGTTCTTTAATGAACTGATACATTTGCGGTTGGCTTTGAAGGAAAGTATACTCAGGAAATTCCTCCATCAGTTTGAGTACAGTTTGAAAACTTCGTTGCCCCTTTTCGATTGCTTGCTGTACCGTCCATAGCCAAGCTAGATCGATATGTGTATGTCCGACTGCCGTTACCCTTTCTTCAATTGCTCCCGCAGATTGATAGAGTTTTTCGAAAATTCTACGAGCGTTCTTTAGACTGCTGTAAAAAAGAGTAGAATAAGGTTGTCTAAAATCCAAGGAATTGACTGCTTTTGTTACAAATTTCTGGTACATCTCTGTTTTACCGCCAAATTGTCGGATCCCCCGCCAACAGTCAAGGAACGTGAAAAGATCGTAAATCGTTTGCTCCACTTCTGAATCGATTTTAATCAATGAAACGCACAAAGGAAACTTTTTTTCTGTCCGTCCAGCCCACAGTTCGATCGATAGATCCAAGGAACGATCAAAAAAGAAGTGATCCAAGATGATTTCTCTATGATTGACATCGATACTTTGGATAAGTGTTCCATCAATCGAAACATTCATCTGTGGGTTAGTCGTATTATCCCATTCCCCTAGTACTGTCTCTATTCTTAACGCTACCGTCGCCTCTTTCCATTCGCTAGGCACTGAAAAGCTACCTTTTAATGTGTAATGCCTGTTCTTTTCTCCAAAAAAAGTGCCTTGTTGATAGAGTTCCCACGATTCATCATTTTTCTTATAGATTGGTTCGATACGCTGTTCTTCTTGTACGCGATATTTTTTTAATTCTCCTAAAATTCTTTGGGCACGTTCAAATTCAAATAGTTCCATCTATTTTCACATTCCTCCTACGTATTTCATGCTTATGTTTCATTTGCATCAAAAACCTGGACCATCCTCGTGTAGAAAATAGTCGCAGGTCTTGTGCCTCATATCGCTAGTTTTCTTTCCATCGGTTATAAGCTGTTTGATAGACTTCAAGATATTTTTCGATGCCCATCGACTCTACCGTTTTCTTAAAATCGTCCCATTTACTAAGCGGTTCGACTCCCGTAATGAATTTTGCTTCCATTTGTTCGATATAAGTCGATAAATCGGTTGCCGTTGCCGAAACTTGGTCATTTTCTTTCACCGTTAGATAAAGAAGAGGAAAAGGAACTTTTGCAATATCGTTCATTTTCTCTTGGGTTTCCTTTGCTACCCAATCATCAAAACGAGTGTCTTTTTCTTCATCTGGTGCTGTTAAAAGTTTATATTCTCCAGTGTCGGTGACGATGTTCGGTGTAGTCAATCCGTATGCTGGTGTGATTTTCCCTCGTTCATCTTCCGTATTTTTCAGATCGATCCCTTTTGTGTACACACGGACCTTCTCACCAACAGCATTTTTCTGATATTCCCATAAAGAACCTTCTGGACCTTGTTCTAAATATTTCGATCCTTCCTCTGAATAAAAATAATCTACCCAGCGCACAGAAGCTTCTGGTGAAGGATTCACTTTCGTCAATGCGAAAGTCCCTCTAGAAAGACGAGGACTTCCTGGAATCACTGCATCAGTTGACCACTCAGACGTCAAAGGCTGGAACATTGGGTCATTCAATGCTTCTATTTCCGTTCGACCCGTGGTGAAGAAACTAAAATAGTCAGAAAATATCCCTAGTTGATCATTCTGTCCCTTCGCTTTTTTCTGTTCATCCGATTGTCCATAGACTTCTTTGTCAAGTAACCCTTCATTATAAAGTTTATTCATGAATGTCAAATAGCCTTTATAGTTTTCAGTGGTGGGTGTATAAATGACCTGATCATTATCGACTTGGATCCCTCTTGTCCTCAAACCAAAAGCCGCAAGCAACCAGACTCTTGTTCCATTCATATCCACATCAATTAGCGGAATCTCATCTGCTTTCCCATTCCCATTAGGATCTTCATTTTTAAAACGAAGGAGGAGTTCATAGAATTCATCTATTGTCTTTGGTAGCTCCGTCACGTTCAGCTTATCTAACCAAGTCCCGTTATACCACATTGGTCCTTGCCATCAAATTGATGTTGCATTTCTAGTGACCATCGGTAGAGAATAAACGTGTCCGTCTGGCGTCGTGATTGATTTCAATAAAGACGGGTCTTCTTGCGTCAATGCGTAAAAATTAGGCATTAGTTCTGGAGTTATGTATTTTTCTAAAGGAAGTAAAATCCCCTGTGAACCGTAATCGATTTCCATAGCAGAAGTCAAAGAACCCGAGCCAGCCCCATAAACGATATCTGGCAAATCACCAGAAGCAAAAGCTAGATTCAATCGTGTACTGAAATCAGCTAGGGGTGGTGTCGTATATTTCAACGAGATCCCTGTTTTTTTCTGATAATCCTTGAGTGTTGGCATATCTTCCCATTCTGCCAAACCAGTATTAGGTGCCATCAGATTCAATGTTAATTTTTGACCCTTTTTTATGATCGGAAACTGCCCATCTGTATTCAATTCAACCTTTGTTGTTTTTGCCGTATCCTTTTTGTCGGATTTTCCACAGGCACTGATTGCTGTAACACATAAAATAAGACAAATGATCCGTATAACTTTCTTTTTCATAGTTTTATCCTCCTTCTTAGTTATCCTTTTATTGAACCAACCATCATCCCTTTGACAAAATATTTTTGCAAGAAAGGATAGACGATGATGACTGGTAACGTTGAAACAATCATGACACCATATTTGATCACTGCAGCTAATTGCTGTTTGCTATACAGCATGTTCGCTGTGTCCGCACTTATGTTGCTCACTGTATTTGAAGACATATCTTGTAAAATCAAGATTTCACGTAATACCAATTGCAAAGGATACATTGATTTGTCTGAAAGATAGATCAACGCACTGAAAAAGCTGTTCCAATGACCAACACCATAAAACAAAGCCATCACAGCGATGATCGGTGTCGATAATGGCAAAACGATTTTTAGGAACAAACGAAAATTAGAACAGCCATCCACGATAGCGGCTTCTTCCATCTCTCTAGGAATCGTTGTCTGAAAAAAAGTTCTTGTGACAACGACGTTATAGACCGATACGCATCCCGGAATCACGAGAGCCCAGACTGTATTCAACATCCCTAAACTACGAATCAGCAGATAAGAAGGAATCAGCCCTCCAGAAAGAAACATCGTTACGAGCATAAAATTGGTAAATGCTTTTCTTCCATAGAAATCTTCCCTTGCCAAAGCATAGGCACAGGGCAATGTGACGAGAAGGTTGATCATCGTACCTAGCGAAGTATAATAAATCGTATTTAAATACCCTCGCCAAATATTACTATTTCCCAACAACGTACGATAGCCTTCTAGAGTTACTCCCTTTGGAAATAGCCACATCTCCCCCGAATTTACAAGGTGCGGATTTGAAATCGAGGCACTAACGATATAAATCAAGGGATAAAGCACGATCAATAACGCAATTGCTAAAAAAGTGTATAGGACACCCAGGAATAATTTATCTGCTTTGGTATCTTTGATAAGAGTAGTTGTTTTCATCTTTTCACCTCCTTTTTTACAGCAGACTGGAATTACTCAAACGTTTGGCAATGCTATTTACTGAAATCAGTAAAATGGAATTGATCACTGAATTAAAAAGTCCGACTGCAGATGCAAAACTATATTGGGCATCCAACAATCCCTGCTGATACACAAATGTTGCAATGACATTCGACGATTCCATGTTCAAGGGATTTTGCATTAGAATGACTTTTTCGAATCCTACCGACATCAAACTACCAAAACTCATGATCAATAAAATGACCATCGTTGGCATGATCGTTGGCAAATTGATGTACCAAACTCTTTGCAACCTTGAAGCACCATCGATCGTGGCAGCTTCGTGTAATTGGGTATCGACACCAGATAAAGCGGCTAAATAAATGACAGAGCCCCATCCAGTGCCTTGCCATACACCTGATAAAACATAAATCGTTTTGAACCACTTAGGATCAGTCATAAAGTTGATTCGTTGCAGACCAGCGAACTCCAAAAAATGGTTGATCATCCCAGTTGAAGGAGATAAGAAAGCAATGATCATCCCTACCATGACCACCACCGCAATAAAGTCTGGCGCATAAGTCACTGTTTGCGTGATTTTTTTAAACGGACCATCCTTGATTTCATTCAATGCTAAAGCTAAAATAATCGGAAGTGGAAACCCTACGATGAGGGAGTACACACTGATACCTAAAGTATTTTTGATTAGATCCCAAAAATAGTAGGATTCAAAAAAACTCTGAAAGTGTTTCAATCCCACCCAAGGACTACCTAATATACCAAGAGAAGGCATATAATCTTTAAAAGCAATGATGATCCCATACATCGGTCCGTAAGAGAAAATCAGGATCACCAGAAAAGCGGGCAAAACAAATAAATAAAGTTGTTGATTCTTTTTCAGTTTAAGTTTGAGTTGCTGGAACTTTGTTTTTTTGCCTGTCGATTGTACCTGAGTATTTGGATAACCCATTGGTTAACCTCCTTTTTACAAATAGTTTGCGCTTTCATTTATTTGTTCTTTGTTATTCGAAGTCCGATTGCTCCGTTTGCGGGACATGTGATTTCATTGCTAAGTAGATGATATTCGCCATCTATTTCATAGAATGACAGTTGCTTTTCTGTTGCTAGATCTACAACGACTGTGTCTATACTCGCTTTGATTTCACTTAACTTGATAACAGATTGCGGTATTTCCAGAATGCTATGAAATGCGTAATATGTATCTTTTTCTTTATGCGAGGTAAAATACCATCCTTCAGTATTGTCACACTGTTTTTTTCCTAGAGGTCGCGTATGATAGATCCCTTCACCATACATTTGCAACCATTCACCGATTTCTTCTAAGATGAATGTTTCTTCCTTGGTGATCGTTCCTTCTGGAGTTGGCCCTACACCTAAAATCAAATTTCCGCCTTTACTGACAACATCAATCAGCATTTCAATCAATTCCTGACTTGTTTTGAACACGTCATTTGGCACGTATCCCCAGTCGTTTCCTATAGGTATGTTGCTTTCCCAGGGTTTTGAAGGAATCTCATCATGCACTGGTATTTTTCTTTCTGGCGTCACATAATTTTCATGCCGCCCCCCCATCATCCGATCCACAATAATCAATTCTGGTTGCGACTCACGGGCAATCTCTGCCAAACGGTCCATCTGTAGATCCTCTTTCCCTTGTCCACACCAACCAGCATCCAACCACAGAAAATCGATCAGTCCATAGTGAGTAGTGATCTCCTTTATTTGATGATGAACAAAAGAAACATATCTTTCCCATAGTTCAGGGTACTTTTGTGTATCATAGCTGGCATGCCGACCTTTGATAGTTGAATCATCTAACCAATAAAAAGGCGAGTACCAATCAGCTTTAGAATAATAGGCACCTGTCGCTAACCCCGCAGATCGAAAAGCAGTGAAAACTTCTTTAAGCACATCTCTTTTAAAAGGGCTTAATTTACCTCCAATTTTGTACTCTGTTTCCAGTGTATTGTATAAATTGAAGCCATCATGATGCTTCGCTGTGAATAAACAATACCTAAAACCGGCTTTTTGACAAAGTTCTGCCCACTTTTCGGCATTCAATTTTTTGGGGTTGAATTCCCTTATAAGCTGCCAATAATCCATTCGTAAATCTGCTATATTCTCTCGATAGGCTCTACCGGCTCGTGCCCATTCATCTTTTTCAGACAATTGCCAAGACTCCACGATACCTGCTTGCGCATATAGTCCATAGTGAAAAATGACACCGAATTTCAAGTCTTGGAACCAACTGAGACGTCGTTTCAGCATTTTTGTTTCTGGATAAATCACTTCTTGTTCATCTCTATTTTTCGATTGTTCAATATCGCCTCGGATTTTTTCCATTGCACACCTCTCCTTTGTTTTAAAGCTACTGGGCAAAGACAGAAAAAACAATATGTAAAAAAAGCCAATGTGTAATATCAGGAATGCTGTGGTATTCACAATTTTTCCATAGTATCTTTTTAGTAAATAAACGCAGCAAGGAGGATCTTATGCCTACATCTAACACCTTTTATGACCTATCTTATCGTTTGGGAACATTCCTGATACTTTTGCTTAAACTACAGTTTTTCTGGCTACTGACTCTCTTGAAAGGTGGGATCATTTTTGGCTTCTTTCCAGCGACTGCTACAATCTTTCAGGTTTTTCTATTCCTTTTTACGAACAAAGAAGCGCCTCAAGAATTGGCATCTTGGTATAAAAAAACGACTAAACGTCAGTTCAAGGCAATCAATCGGTTAGGCTTCTTCTACAGCGGTATCTTGTTTTTTCTTTGGTTCGATCTACGAATAGCTGCACATTTAATGCGCCATTCATTCGTTCATCTGAGCTTATTGCTCTTTGTATGCCTGTTCATTCTGGCAGGATTCTATCTTCTGCCTGTCTTTCTACGATACCAGCTAACATTTAGCCAATACTTCATACGTGTATTTCTCTTGATGTTCTTAAATCCTTTCCAGACATTAGCGATGGTTATCAGTAGTATCCTCACCACAGCACTTGTATTCTGGTGTCCTTTATTCTGTTTCTTAGCTGTCCCATTATTTTTGTTTCCAATCGGCTTTTTTACTTTTCAGGCGATGCAACGTGGAGAGAACCTTGCGAGGAATAAGACATGTACAAAATGATTCGAATTTTTACTTTTTTACTCATTTCTTTCTTTTTGTTTTTCATTTGGCTAGACAATGATCACCAAGAGACAGCATCAAATAGGCAAACAACTGCTACACTTTCGGGAAAGATCACAGATAAAGAAAGTGCCCAAAATTGTCTCGACTTAGTAAAAAAGAATTTAGCTGCAGCCACTGAAAAAAAACTTGAAGCTTATCTGGCTACTTTATCTGACAAAGCGCAGGCAGACACAAAAAAAGAACTATCAAGTATTGATTCTTATGATCTAGAACACGAGCTGATAGCTTTTAAGGTACTTGAGCAACGGCCAGATTCTTTGTTTGTTGAAGCATTCCAGCGAACGAGTAATCAAGGAAAAACTCATTATCAAAACCATATCGTTCAAATCCATTACACGTTTATGATTGAAGCAGGTGAATGGAAAATCACTGATGCCATCATTACCAATATCGAACAGATCGACTAAAAAACAGCTTTCCAGGGTTAGACTGTCCTACTCAAGGACGTCAATCCATAGAAAGCTGCCTTTTTCAGGTTCAAATAGAGCAAACACCACTTATTCACGGTTCATTTTTCGATATTTACCTGGTGTCATCCCGACGATCTGCCGGAATTTTCTCGTAAAATTAGAGATATCATAATACCCATTCTGTTGGATGATCACCTTTATGGGTAGCTCAGTTTCTGCCAATTCTTGTTTTATTTTTCTAAAGCGCAACATTTGGATATATTTCGAAAAAGTCAGTCCGCTTTCTTTGCGGATCGAACGACTGACAAAGGAAACTGAAACAGAAAAAGCCGTAGCCGTTGATTCTAAACTAAGCTGTGCCGATTGAAAATTCTGCTGTAGATAGGCCAAGATTTGTTCTTCCAAACATTCCGGTTGTTTTTTTGGTATCTCGCACATTTTTTTACAAATTCGTTCTGCTAGTTCGTTTAAAAAGTTTTCAAGTTCGATCAAACTAGAAAAATCAGGCAATTCTTCCAAGTGATGGAAAATCCCTTTACCGATGAGTTCGTTTCCTATTTGGAGGATCGTATTAAGTAGATAGTATCCATATAACTTTTGCAGATTTTCTGATTTCAAGTTCAGTTCTCCATAAGATATCAGTTCTCTAATTGTTTCTAAAACGTGATCAAACTCTCCATTTTCAAGATAGTTCACTAATTTTAAACGTAGATCACTAGGATACTCGATACTCGAAGCGCCCTCTTTAGTAGTTAGTTCTGAATAGTAACAGATTGCTCCTTTCACATTCGGATAACGTAGCGCTGTTAGCGATTCAATATAGGAACGATTTAACCGACCAAGACTATGAACTATAGAGCCAACCCCGATCCGAATAGGTTGTGAACATCTTTCAGTAATCATTTGGACGAGTTCAACCTGCTCTTCAAGAGATCCACACCCAATCGCAAAAACAAAGGTCTGATTTTCTATATTCTCGACTCCATAAGCACAATAGTTCTTTGTGATCGCTTCAGCCCAATGATTATTTATTCGTTCTTTTGATTGATCCAACTGTTTGAGATCAATCGTTGCAATAAAATAATACTCCGTCGAAAAGTTGATATGGACAGCTGTCAGTAACTGTTCCAATTCGGAATCGATCACTAATTGACTGTTAAGCAAGCGCTGGAAAACTTGCTCCCTTGCATATGGGATCTGTAGCTGATTCTGAATAGTCAATTTTTGGTGTGCAATGAGAAATTTTGCTAATGTATCAGAGACTTCTTTAAGTGAAGAAACCGTAAGTGTGGGGTCTTCTTGAAATTGCTGTGCTAAGTACTCGATTTTTTGAATAGGACGCAAGTTACGCAGGCTAAATAAAACGACGATCATTAACCCCATAAACAAAATCACTAAGATCAAGATAATCATTTTGGTCTGAACTCGTTCGATCGTAAGCAATGCCGATGTTGGATCGACAAGAGAAAGGAGCGAGAGATTCAAATAAGTATTCTTCAAACTTTGGATAAGATATCGTTTTTGCTTGATCTTCACATTTTCTTTTGTCATTAGTTTCTCTACGGAATAAGGTGTACTGAGAAAAGTATTCAACTCCTCACTTTTCGTCTTTGTCACTAATTGATAGCTTTCATCGACGATACAACTCAGATTTCCACTAGCAGGACTATAAGCATCGAGTACTTTAGTAAGAGTATTCTTTTTGATTTCGTAGATTGCGATACTATGTACGGTACCTTCCATGTTTTGTATTGGAACAACATACAGATAGGAAGAAGATGACAAGTCCTCATCAGAAGCAATAGTGATAAACTTGGCATCAGTCGTAGCCAATTGTTCTTGTAGTCTCTTTCCCAGCTGATGATCGTTCTTAACTATTTTTATAAGAAACAGTTCCAGCGAGTAATTTCCTGATGAGGAGTAAAGCATCTCGGGGCGGTCATTTCGATAATAGAGATAGACTTCTTCAACTAACTCACTAGTTATTTTGTATGTATGTAATATTGATTTGCCTTCTTTGATATAATACGGATGATCCAACGAACTTAAAGCGAGTTGGCGATTGTCAGTGATCCGCTCCGTGAGATGTGTCAACTTCAAAAAGTTGTTCTCAAGCGAGTAATTGATCTGCATCATCTGATTTTTTGCCATCAAGCGCACTTGTTGTTCTGTACTTTCAGTTGCTGTAATATACCAGATCCACGAAACAGATAAAAATGGAAGTAAAAAAGCAACGAGATACGATCCTAATATGCCTAGAAGGCTTCGAACATTGATTCTTTTTTGTTTAATCCTTCTGATCAAGTCCACCTCCAACTTAGTTTATTTTTATAGTAGAACATCAAGCTACAAACTCTTCCTTCTATCTCTTCTATTCCAACATAAAAATAACGATTTAGCAATACAATATGGAAAGGATGAAAACATTATTTAGCATGAAAAAAGTCCATCCTATGTATATTTTCTATATTTAAATAACACGATTTATTATTCCTGAAGACCTATCATTAAATCAAAGCTACATCCAGAAAAAAGTCCAATTTTTAAAGTTTCGACGAAGGGGCGTTAGCATCATGTTCATCTCTCTATTAGAACTAAGAGTGCTTTTTCTGATTTATATGTAAAATGCAATCCTTTTTTCAATCATTCATTCTTGATCTTTTATTGCAAATTTTTTTTTGATATTTTTTTATGTGTTTTATAGTTGCTCTTTTTATATCATGAAATCGCTATCCTAGTTCGATATATTCTTTGACAGTTTTTACTACTAGTGCTAGTCTTTAGTTATGCTAATAAGAGGTGATCTAAAATGAGTTCCATTGAAAACAAAGCATTAAAGGATATTGTAGATTTATACTCCCTTTTGAGAGAACGCAAAGATCAGACACCAGAGATGCTGGATATCCTGATGTATTGCTAGAAGTATCAAAGAAATTGAGAACGACAAAAAATCCAGAAGCTTTGATTAACAGACTCGTCCAATATATTCGCAGTACTGCAATCAAAGGAAAAATCTATTTCCCACCAGAAGAAGAAAAAATCGTTATAAGCCTGAGTGCTATTGGAAAAAAAGCTGGTTTAAATGGATTATATATGGCAGATTTTTCAGACAAGACACAATTTTATAATTGGACAGAACAGGTTCCTCATCATTGAAATAAACAATTTTAGATCGATCTCTGAAATTAAAAAAAACGATCAGCCATACGAATGAGCAATTTCCATTAGAGAGATTGCTCTTTTTTGCGGGATTCATCACTCAAAAAAAGAAAAAGTGACATGCAAAAGCCATAACTCATGGATTTAGATTTCAGTACTGCATACACTTAAACATACGCAAAAAATACAAATACTTCCGAACATCCGAGTATGATGAGCTTGCATGGATCACTACTGTAAATTTATCACAACGGATAACCGTATAACCTGAGGAAATATTAAAAAGATAATAACAATTTTTCGAATATAAAAAAGGCAAAAAACAGTCCCTACTCGAAGAATCGGAAACTGCATTTTGCCTTTTCATTTTTATAATTCTAACTATTTCTGTAGAAAATAAAATTACATCTTAAAATCCGCTTTCATAATGAGAGACAAATCTAAAAATCAGATTTGCTACATACTCTCGAATAAACGTCGCCCAAAAGTCAGGTTTTTCGTAAATTTCAAAAAAACGAGGGAGAAAAATAAAAAACACTTTTGTCTAAACGAATAAACGGTGGGAGCAGAAGCACTCCTTCGGCTTATTTCTCGGAGTTAAACACTTCTGTCCCCGCCTCTTTTCTCTCCAATTTCTCAAACCTAAACGACTTTTGTCTCGACCTCAAATCAATGATCAGATGTATTGATGAAACAGTTGTGTTAGAACAGGTAAGAAATAGATGATGACCATCGCGATAACTACCATGATCAATTGTTTACGTTGTTTTTTCCGTTTCAGCATACTACTTGTCTTGTGTAAAAAATAAGTAGCGCCTTTTGCTATTGCTGTCAAAGTTGATAAAATCAATGTTGGGGAATAAGCTGTCGGGTCTTGTTTGATCGACAATAATTTTGTCCCGTACTCTGGGTACTTAAGTAATGCTTGATAAATAGCAATGATCATGATCGCTCCCATAAAATAGTTTAAAAATGAATGAACTTTTTTCAAATGGTAAAACTCCTTATTTCCCTAATGATTTTATTTGCTCTTGTATTGGTAGTTCGGCTTTTACGTACTATCTGAATGTGAATCACTTTAAGACTCTTTTTTTGTGTCTGCTGTTTGGTCCATCCAGGGAAATGAAAAACCGATCGTGAGATCATCTTTCAACACTAATACAGCATCAAATTTGCCTTTTTTGCCTGTAAAACCTTTGATGACTTTGCTAGTTTTTCCTTTAGACAATAACTCTCGCAAATTTGTTTTAGTCAATTTCTTTTTCGCAATCGTTGGCCATAGTTTAAATTCGCAAGCTGGATTTGTACAAGTTGCCACTTTAGGATACAACATGATGATTCCTTGTTTGCACTTAGGGCAATGTCCCAACTGATCATTTTTCTTCTCCATTGCTTTGATTTGTCTTGTGCCAGTGATTTCTTTAGACAAGTCGACTTTTTCGATTTGTTTTGGAACAGATTCCAATAAATGAAGAATGAATTTTTTGATATTTTCAAGGAACACTTCTGTAGTTCCTTCGCGATTTCCGATTTTTCTGAGATAACCTTCCCAACGGGCTGTCATCTCTGCACTGGTCAATAGTGGCTCATCTGTTACAGCTTTGCACAAGGTAATCCCTTTGGCAGTCACCGTGATTTCATTCTTGTTGACTTCGATATAGTGACGCTGCTTTAAGTTTTCGATGATATTGGCTCGGGTTGCCTCTGTACCGATCCCCTCTACTTCTTTCAATATTTCTTGTGCCTCTTCGTCATCCAGTGTTTTTCCCGCTGTTTTCATGGCAGTGATCAGCGTACCTTCGTTGTAAGGTTTAGGCGGTTGTGTTTCTTTTTCGATACTCGCCAAATCAACTTCAACGACTTCGTCTTTTTCAACTACTGGCAATTGTTGGAGATCTTTCTTTTTATTTTTTGTTTCTAAAATAGCCTGCCACCCTTTTTTGACAGGAATTCTACCAGTACTTTTCAATCGTAAATTTTCTACGCCTGTCTGAATAACTGTTTCTTCATAGATGTAGTTTTCAGCAAACATGGCGATCGTAGTTCGTACGACTTGAAGATAGATTGCTTGTTGCAAACGAGATAATTTAGCAAAACGTTCCTTTGAAGGAATCGTCTTTGTTGGAATGATTGCATGGTGTTCTTGCACTTTCTTCGCATCAACATACCTTTTCTTCGCATAAGTATCGGGCGTTGGAACATTTTCGATACCTAAAAATGTTTTATACTTGGCAAGGTTTCTTACTAAATACTGGTGTTCATTTTCTGTGATGTAAAAAGAATCTGTTCTAGGATAACTTAAAAATTTGCTTTCATATAATCCTTGGACAGCATCGAGAGTCGCTTTTGCGCTTGCTTTCATCAACTTATTCATTTTCGACTGCAAACTTGATAAAGAAAATAAACGTGGACTGCTGAGCTGTTTTTCTTTTTTTGATACGTCTAAGATTTTTCCAGGCTGTTTCCCTAGATGTGCCCCTAACCGTTCGATTTCTTTCACTAACTCTTCTGAGGACTTGAAGCTTTTCTTCGGGTCCATCTTCCCAATGAATCGTCCATTTTTAGAAACGATTTTCACTTCACTTTCAAAATAAGGTTCTTTTTTGAAGTTTCTGATCGATTCTTGCAGTTGATAGATCATATAAAGCGTTGGGGTTTGGACACGCCCTAAAGAAAAACTGCCATCGATCCCTTTTTGTTGCAGTAACAAACTATATAAAGGACTGCCATTCATACCAATCAGCCAATCCGCATTTTGTCTTGCTCTTGCTTCTTTATACTTAGAGAAATAATGCTCCCCCGGTCTAAGTTGCTTGAATCCTTCATAAATCGCTTCTTTTTCCAGCGAATTGATCCATAAACGAAGGTATTTCTTTTCTTTCGTGAATGCTTTTGCCTGTATGATGATCGACCAAGCAATTGCTTCTCCTTCACGATCCCCATCAGTTGCAATGATGATCGTATCTGCAGATTGAAGCTCTCTTTTTACGATTGAGAATTGCTCACGTTTATCCGCAGGTACTTCGTAGCGAAATTCCTCGGGGAAAATCGGTAAGTTCGTCAAAGACCATTTCGCCCAACGCTCTTCGTAAGCACCAGGAGGCAACATATCGACTAGATGACCGAATCCGTAAGTGATCGTAACTTCACCAGTGAACAAAGGATCAGCGATTTCGTAATACCCTGGATGACGTTTCCTTTGCTTGAACGTTTCAGCATATGCTTTTGCTTGAGAAGGCTTTTCAGCTAGAATGACTGTTTTCATTGCTTCTCCCTCCGTTATCTCTGCCTTTTTTCAGACCTCCTTATTATGGAACAAACATTCGCATCTGACAATAAGAAAATCGTTTTCTTGTGAAAAAAGGTAGTCTGCTCTTTCTGATCCCCTAAAAATAAAACAGAATAGTCTGAAATGAACTGAGTATCGCCAGTCCTCAAAAATCAGCTTGCTGAACCTCTTTTTTGAGTCACATTTCCTATCTTTGAGATGATTTGATTTCTTAGCTATCATTAAAACAAGCGGACGAGACAAAAGTAACCATCACTTTCATCTCGTCCGCTCAATTCGTATAAACGATTTTGCTTTATTTACTTAAAAATTCACTGATTGCTGATTTATTTGCCTCATTATCAATAACTAAAATACTTCCTGCATACTCGCTATTTCCGTAATTCCAAGAACCGTCTACAGGAACACTTAATCGATCGATCCCTCCTGCTCCACGAGCAATCGAGAAAAGATTTTTGGCAATGAACAGCGCAGTAACATCTGTTGACGTATAGCCGATTGCTTTACCAGCCGCATAAGGCGCACGAATAAGATTCAATGGATTTTTCAACTGGCTAAAAATAGCGTTCATTACTTGCTGTTGTCTTCTTACTCGACCAAAGTCCCCTTCTTCATCCATTCTGAAACGAGCATACTGAAGAAGGACGTGTCCATCCATTTTTTGGACTCCTTTTTTGATATCCACTCCATCAAGATTTAGATCTTTTTCCGCATCGATTTTAACACCGGTCATAAACAGTGCATCGATCACTTTCTCAAAAGATTTGAAATCCACTTTTGCGTAATACTGACAGTCGAGCCCAAAGTTTTCTTTGAGTGTCTGTCTTACAAGGTCTGCGCCACCATAAGCATAAGCAGAATTGATCTTGTTTTGCCCGACTCCGGGGATCGTCACAAAACTATCTCTCATAAAGGAAATCAGTTTAGGTTTATGGGCAGGTCCATCTAATTGCAAGACCATGATCGTATCTGCCCGTCCAGCGTCTTCTCCTCGCGTATCGCTACCTAGGATCAAGATATTATGGGCCCCACTCGAAGATTGGACACCATTAAAAGTTTCCGTCGTTGCATTTTCAAGACTTTTATCATGTTCTGCAACAAACTTGCCAACAAAGAACGAACCGATCGAGTAGATAAGAAGAAAGAAAATGATTCCAAGTACGATTCTTTTCCAGGAATGTTTTTTTCGTTGTTTCGGTGGTTTTCTCCCTTTGTTACGGTGGAATAAGCCTTTTTTCTTAAAAGTAGACTCCTCTTGTTCAGTTGCTTTTTGATAGGTGTAGGGTGTTGATTGCCGCTGATGTGCCGCCTCTTTCTCATCAAACCTGTTGGAAGATTCCTGATGATTTTGATAGATACGTGTAGCATCATCTTGTTCAACATACTTTTCTTTTTTTCGTTCTCTTCTAAAGATACTGTTTGAATCGTCTTTAAGAGGTTTTGCTTTTTTATGGATGTTCTTATAGCGATCCATCCGACTCATGTTCGTTCCTCCTTGTTTCATATATAATTAAAGAATACGATATCAAGGAATCAAAAACACTGAAAATGACAACAATTTAATAAAAAATAACGAAATCAGTTCTAAGCATTCTCTTCTTTGATTTTTTTCATGGCGTCTGTCATGATCTTGACTTCCTTCATCATCCGTAGATAATGTTTTTCATTCAATGATTGCGGGCCGTCTGACCAAGCATGAAGCGGGTCAGGATGGATCTCAACAATCATGCCATCTGCTCCACTTGCAACTCCAGCTCTAGCCATTGGGGAAACGAAGTCCCACACGCCTGTCCCATGACTAGGGTCTACGATGATTGGAAAATGACTTAATTTTTTGATGACTGGGACTGCGCTAAGATCGAAAGTATTCCTTGTAGCTGTTTCATATGTCCGAATGCCCCGTTCGATAAAAATGATTTTTTGATTTTCTTGAACAGCAATGTATTCAGCGGCATTCAACCATTCATCAATGGTTCCAGAGATACCACTTCTGTGATCACCTGCATCCCACATTCATCTGCTGCTTGGCGAATGTAGCGGAGTCCTTCTTCTCCTAGACCTTGAAAAGCATAAGGAGAAGTTCTCGGTTTAAATGCGCCACCCCGTAAGATCTGCGCACCACCTTTTTGGGCCATTTTCGCCGTCTCCCGTATCTGCTCTAAACCTTCAATGGAACAAGGGCCTGTCATCGTTACAAAATTTCCAGCCCCGATTTTCACACCATTGACATCTACGACTGTATCTTGAGAGAAGTTAACTTATACGTATTCGCGATCCGTTCTACATTTTCTACTCCTTCATAACGTAGAAAAGCTACATCTTGGATCAACCGTGTATCTCCAACCAATCCAAGGACTTGTTGTTCCTCTAACTGGTTCACTTGGACAGTTAGTCCTTCTTTTTCGACTCGTTCAATGACTTTACGGACTTCACTATTGGTTGCAGATTTTTTCATTATAATAATCACTTATCTTCCCTCGATCTTTTCTCTCACTAACTGTACTGGCATTTCTTTTTGTGTCCAGAGTTCAAACGCAATTGCTCCTTGATGGATCAGCATCCCTAAACCATTGTATCCTTTAGCACCAATCTTCTTTGCTTCTTGAAGCAGTCTTGTTTCTTTAGGAGAATAGATCAAATCAAATACTGCTAGATCAGCATGTAACAATCCGACATTCACAATTGGTAAACTGTCTTTTTTTGTCCCCATCCCGATATCCGTCGCATTCACTAATACATCCGATGACGCGAGATCTTTAGCAAGCTGATCTTCATCCGCATAATCACATACACGGATCAGACACCCTGTTTGAGCTGCAACCTGATCGAAATAACTCTTCAAAGGTAGAAAAGTCGCATTTTTTCGTTTATAAACAACGATTTCCCGCGCGCCTTCTAAAGCCATTTGGACAATGATTGCTTTTGCAGCACCACCGGCTCCAAGAACAGTGATTTTACGATTTTCGATTGAATGGCCAGTTTCTTTTACAGAACGTACAAAGCCCATCCCATCAGTATTATAACCAGTCAAGCGACCTTCGTGATTCACGATAGTATTCACTGCTCCAATCAATTTGGCTTCAGGACTTAATTCATCTAAATAATCAATCACTGCTGTTTTGTTTGGCATCGAAACATTGACACCTAGCATAGAAAATGTGCGGATACTTGCCACCGCCTGTTCAAGACTTTCTTGATCGACATCAAAAGCCAAATAGATGGCATCAACACCACAGGCTTCAAAAGATGTATTGTGCATCATTGGCGATAAACTATGTGAAGCAGGTGAAGCAAAAAATCCGGCCAGTTTTGTTTTTCCAGAAATCATGATGTTCCTCCTTTTATACAAACTGCCATCAGATGTCATCGTTCGCATGAGGAGTATGAAGACATGGATGGCAGTGAATCATTTCAGGTAAAATTATATAAGGTAGCACACATCTGTACCTTAAGAAAGTCAAAGTTCAGATGACTTGACGTACTGCCTATCAACTAAATAAAAGTAATCAGTCTAATACTTCTTCAAAGAATTGTAATAAGTCGCTCATGGAAAGTTGTGCTTTTTCCTCTTTCGTCAAATCTTTAACGATACGTCCTTTTTGTAACACGATCAAGCGATTCCCGTAATTCAATGCATCTTCCATACGATGAGTGATCATCAAGCAAGTTAACTTTTGTCCCGTGATACGTTCATTTGTTAGTGTCATCAGCTGTTTCGCTGTTTTAGGATCTAGTGCAGCGGTATGTTCATCTAATAACAGCAATTCAGGAGCTTCAATAGTTGCCATCAAAAGGCTCAATGCTTGACGTTGCCCACCTGAAAGCTCTCCAGCCGGGGTATCTAGATGTTGTTCCAATCCATTTCCTACCTCTTGACATAATTTGAAGAATTGTTCTTTTTGGTTCTTTAAATTGCGCAGACGGAATTTTCGCTTTTTTCCTCTATTTTGAGCAAGCAATAAATTTTCAGCAACGGTCATTCGAGGGGCAGTTCCCATCTTTGGATCTTGAAAAACACGTGAGAGAAAAGCAGCTCGTTTTTCTTCTGGGTATTTGGTAATCAGCTGATCTTTAAAAGAAATCGTCCCTTGGCTGAGTTCCAACGTGCCTGCAATGGTATTGAAAAGCGTACTTTTTCCTGCACCGTTTCCACCAAGTACCGTGATGAAGTCTCCTTCATTGATTGTCAAATTGATATCTTCTAGTAATATTTTTTCTTCATGCATCCCATTACTAACTACTTTTTTTCCATTTTTGATCGTGATGATTGGTGTCATAACTAGACCTCCTTTTCGAATCCAGTTTTAAGATTCAAAGCTTTCTTCATTTGTGGAATCATCAAACAAATTGCTAAGATGATTGCTGAGAACAGTTTTAAGTATGTCGTGTCAAATCCAAGTTTGATAACGATCAAGATCAACAGCTGATAGATGATGCTGCCGACCACAATAGCAATCAGACGCTCTGCTAATCTCAATTCTTGGAAAATCACTTCGCCAATAATGATAGAAGCTAAGCCAATCACGATCACGCCAATTCCTTTATTGACATCCGCGTATCCATCATTTTGGGCAATCAATGCACCTGATAATGCAATCACGCCATTTGATAGTGTCAATCCTAAGATCTTCATACGATCAGTCTTGATTCCAAGTGAACGTGCCATTGTTTCATTATCCCCAGTTGCAATATAACCTTGACCTAAATCTGTATTGAAGAAGAAGAGTAAAACACTGATCAAAATGCCTAAAGCAATCAACCCCAGTAGAACAGTATCAAAATAGTCCGGCAAGTGTAGTCCTTTAAATGTATCTTGTAAAATCGGATGATTCAACAATGATAAATTAGGTGTTTTCATCACAAAGAGAATGACTGAATTCAAACCTGACATCACTAGGATCCCTGCAAGGATTACTGGAATCTTTCCTTTTGTATAGAGAAGACCTGTGACCAATCCGGCAACCATACCTGCAAGTACGCCTAGAATCGTTGCTAAAATCGGTGTGACTCCATAAGTGATTGCTGTTACACAAACTGCTCCGCCTAGTGGAAATGAACCTTCTGTCGTCATATCAGGGAAATCAAGAATTCGATACGTCATGAAAATCCCCAGACCTAAAATTGCCCATAACATCCCTTGCGAAATTGCTGATACGATCATTTTTCATCCTCCTTTGTTGACGTTTCTGTTGTGTCACTCGAAACGATTTTCGCATTTTTCTTTAATTTATCTGAGATCGTTATCCCTAAGAGTTCCGCTTGTTTTTCGTTGATGATCGTATCGCCTTTATCAAAAACGTAAACAGGTGTTGATGCTGGTTTTTCTTTACCTGTTGCTAACGTTGCTGCCATTTTCCCACTTTGTACACCTAAATCATATTGGTTGATGCCGATCGTTGCTAATCCACCTTGTTCAACCATCGTATCAACAGATGGAATAACTGGTATTTTTGATTTGTTGGCTTCCTTCACTACTGTCTGCATAGCGTTCGCAATCGTATTGTCTAACGGAACATAGATGAAGTCGACTTGTTGACTCATCACTTGGACTGTCTGAGCAATTTCATTTGTTGATGGAACAGCATATTTTACAGAAGTCAATCCTTCTTTTTTAGCCGCTGCTTCTGCTTGGCTCACTTGATATTTTGAGTTATCTTCAGAAGAGGCATAAAGAATCCCGATCTTTTTCGCATTAGGTAAAATTTCTGATGCCAATTTGATTTGTGCTTCTACAGGGGGTTGATCCGATACACCTGTGATGTTTCCACCTGGTTTATCAAGGGATTTCACTAACCCTGCACCCACGGGATCAGTCACAGCACCTAATACTAACGGAACCTTTGTCGTCACATTCGCTAAGGATTGCGCTGCTGGTGTCGCGATTCCAACTAATACATCAGGGTCCGCTTGAACCAGTTGTTGACTCATCGTTGCTAGTTTGCTTTGATCTGCTTGACCGTTTTGGAACTTGATTTCCAGATTTTTTCCTTCTTCAAGTCCCGACTGCTTCAATCCATCTTTGATTCCTCGATAAATCTCGTCTAATGCTGGGTGGCTCACATATTGTAGTACCCCAACTACTGTTGTTTTTGTTGTTTTTTCTGCTGATTCTGTGGAAGAATCATTTATTTTTTCATAAATGAATGTTCCGGCTAAATAAATCATTATAAATGCTACTACTGTTATCAATCGCTTATTTTTCATTTTCTTTCCCCCCATGGACTCCTTAATGACTAATTATTCAAGATTGGTTTACATACGAACTTACGAAAAAAAGACAATTACCTAGACGGCAATTGTCTTTTTACATACAAAAAACCGCATAGACGTTATCTATGCGGTAGTCAAATTTCTTGTCTAGCATAGATACAAATTTTAGATTTGTACTCTAAAAAGTTGTATCTACGGTAAAAGTTCGCCATCAATACAACTTATCTACGCCAGTTACGCCAAGCTTGATTCGTTACTGCTAAAAATTGGTTTGATAAGTTCATTGTGGATCACCCTTTCCTTAATAATTGATATCAGTCTAATCGAATTTATCCTATACGTCAACTACTTTTCACAATTTTATTTTTGATCTTCTCAATTATCATCAGTTGAGCGAATGGTTGTATTTGCTTGGTCCTCTGTTATTTTTGTCGAGGCGGACTCTGATTTTGCCATTTCATCCTCTAGTTTTTTGATATTTGCTAACGGAAGTCGGTTCAATTCTGGAATCATTTCTTGTGCTAACTTTGCTTGATTGTCCTTTTTTTCTATCATCAAGCGATTTTCTTCTTTGCCGTCTTTAAAAAAGATCACCGTGGGTTTCTCCTGGTTGATCTTATATTTTTGTTCTGTTTCCTTTATATCGTAAATAAGCGGATAAAAATAAATCGGCCGATTCAATTCTTCCATTTCTTTTGGATCATTAAAAATTGCCAATAACGTTTCATATTGCTTACCCTTTGGTACACAGAACATCACAGAAATTGCTTTATTTTCAGCAATCGTCTTGGAAGCGTCACTTAAAACTAAAGGTTGCAGTTTGGTAGATGTAATATCTGCATAGACTAAACTATCGATTTGTTCCTCTCTGATTTTATCTGGAAAAACAAACATCATGATTGTAAGCATCCCAGAAAAAAACAATACCAACAGTACTCGAGTAAAATATGTTGTTGGATTCTCTGCGAAATCTGCAGCAAAATGAGTATAACTTGCCTTGATTCTTTTGCCCAATTCTTCAATCATCGCCAAGCCACTGTCACCTTCTTTTCATCTTTTCTTTTATTATAGCTAAAAACTGCCAAGATATGAAAAGAAACCTTTACTTTTTTTACTCTTCTTCCATTTTGTTTAGAGAATCTCGCTTTTTATGCCCACACTTTGCAAATTGGTCTTTCTGCCTTTTTTTCGTTATAATAGAACTACTTATGAAAAGAAATGAGGAATGAACCATGTCCTTCGATGGAGTATTTACCCATGCAATGGTCAATGAATTGCGTGAAACTCTACTGTCTGGTCGAATCTCCAAGATCCACCAGCCTTATGAAAATGAAATAATTTTAGTTGTCCGCTCACGCGGTAAAAATCATCGCTTGCTATTGTCCGCTCATCCTAGTTATGCACGCGTGCAAATCACACAAATCGACTATCAAAATCCCGATAATCCGCCTAATTTTGTCATGATGCTTCGAAAATATTTAGATGGTGCAATTTTAGAAGCAATCGAACAAATCGATAATGATCGAGTGATCCATTTCCATTTTTCTAAACGAGATGAACTCGGAGACTTGCAAAATATTGTGTTGATTGTTGAATTGATGGGTCGTCACAGTACGATCGTCTTGGTCAATAAAGAAACAGGTAAAATCTTAGATGCGATCAAACACATAGGAAGCTCTCAAAATACCTACCGTTCATTGCTTCCTGGGGTTGAGTACGTTTCACCTCCCGAGCAAGAACAACTTGATCCTTTTAGTGCAGACAACGAAAAAATCTTTCATCGTCTCTCACAAAACGAGCTTTCACCAAAAGCGCTCCAGCAACAATTCCAAGGACTTGGTTTTGATACCGCACAGGAACTAGTCGCACGTTTAGCAGAACGACCAAATGAAAAAATGCTCGTCTGGCAAACGTTTTTTTCCGCTGTAGAAAAGGAACTAGCTCCTCATTATTATGAAGTGAAAAATAAAGATTATTTCACACCCATCGCCTACGACTATTTCGCAAATTCAGCTACTTCTGAAGAAACATACGACTCCCTCAGTACATTGCTTGATGCTTTTTATCATGACAAAGCTGAAAAAGATCGTGCAAAGCAACAAGGCGGCGAATTGATCCGAAAAATCGAGAATGAATTGAAACGAAACAAAAATAAACTAAAAAAACGAGAACAAACGCTGAAAGATTCTGAGAATGCGGAAAGTTATCGTAGAAACGGTGAGTTGTTGACTACCTTCATGACACAGGTTCCAAGAGGCGCAACAGAAGTAACGCTGCCTAACTATTATGAAGAAGACCAACCAATCAAAATCAAACTTGATCCTGCACTCTCGCCTAATCAGAACGCACAAAAGTACTTCCATCGCTATCAAAAACTGAAAAATGCAGTCAAATTGATCGGCCAGCAAATCGAAGAAGCCAAAAGCGAGATCGATTACTTAGAATCTGTCCTCTCTCAATTAGAGATTGCTGGGCCAATGGATATCGAAGTAATCAAAGAAGAATTAACAGCTGGAGGTTATCTAAAAAAGAAAACACAGAAAAAACAAAAAAGAAAAAAACCTTCGCAACCCGATCAATACCGTTCTTCAGATGGCACATTGATCCTAGTTGGAAAAAACAATTTGCAAAATGATCAGTTAACGATGAAAACGGCGAAAAAGACGGATTATTGGCTCCATGCAAAAAATATTCCAGGTTCACACGTTATTATCAAAAGTGATCAACCAACAGATGAAACAATCACACAAGCAGCAGAATTAGCCGCATACTTCTCAAAATATCGTCACTCGGCTCAGGTACCTGTTGACCTTGTTCAAGTCAAACACATCCGTAAACCAAATGGAGCAAAACCAGGATTCGTCATTTATGAGAATCAAAAAACGATCATCGTTACACCTGAAGAAGAAAAGATCAATCAACTAGAAAAAGAGTAACGCTTATCCAAAAAACGGCTGAAACAAAAGTAACTCCGAAAGATAAACCAAAGGAGCTACGTCTGTTTCAGCCGTTTATTCGTTTTTAGAACGCGAAGCAGAATGTTTCTTACTGTTGATACATACTCGTTGATTTTATCATACATAGAAGCAAGCATGTTTCCAATCCATCCTTAAAGTATAGTCTGTGGCACCATTTGTTCTAAAATACCCCATACACAAGAAAATAAGCTCAATCAAGTGCCTCTCTTCGACGATAGTCACTTGGAAGAAACTATTAAACTGTACCTTTGAAACGTAAAATTTTTTTCATGATGATGCCATATACGAGCAGCAGAACAATCGGGAACAGCACTACCCAGATGTTCAATGATAGATCAATACCCTCATTTATATGAAAAGTAGTCGCATTCGTGTTGAACACTTTCGGATAAATTGTCAGAATGATATTTTTCAAGTCAAATCTCCCTAATATCGGTAAAAACAGAGTATATTTATTTAGTAAAAATAGGTTCACTAACATATTTTTTGTAACTAGAGTAAGATAGAACATAATCAAAAGATAGATCAGGCTATTTCCTAAAATAAAAAGGAACTGATAGAGTGAATGATGCATAAAAGAGAGTTGATTTATGCTGTCTAACTCTATCAAGGGAATTACTTCCACTGGGAATAACCAAGGCGTCAATAGCTGTAACACAACGAAAACCACAATTGAAATAAGTAATACACTAGTTAGAGTTACCATACTAGCGATTAGTTTCGACTGGTTGATTTGACACTGCGAACGGATTGTTCGTTCCATATTTTATTTCTGCGTTTGCGATAAAAACTCCGTAAATACCACTCATAAAGGGAAAAATAATAAAAAACGAAGAAGACAATAATTGGTTGATTCCGTTTTAGGTAACATCGCTACTAAACTTGCTTGATATGCCATAAAATAGTATTTTGTAGAATTATCGATTATTTCTATATTTTTAGAACGTTCTAAACGAAAATCTCCTTCTAACAGTTGAGTAATGTTTTCACCATTTGCTACGGTATCCTCCACTGCTTGATAAAAACTGCCTAAATGGCTATTCACCAGATTTCTTTGGGATAGACACATCATTGCAGTCACAAAAATCGAAATCACTAAAAAAAATCAAATAATTTTTTGACTTCCTTTTTTGACTTCCATTGATAATGCAGTTCACTCAGCAACAGACCCACCTTCTTCTACGACAGCAAATAATGTACGCATTTTGTGTGACAACTTCGATCGTTTTATTCTTCACCCATAAATGCTCATCACAAAGCTCTAATACAGTGATTCATGCCTGCTCATTAGTATCAACGTTCCTTGTTTCTTTAAATATTTTAACGTCTTGAAAAGAAGCAATCGATTCATTTGATCCAATCCATTTAGGACTTCATCTAACAAGAGAATTTTAGGATTGAGCAATCTCACAAGTAGTAAATCGTTCGCCTAAAGAATAGGTTCTTACACGTGATTTATGCAGCAATTCTTTCGATAAGTACGAAGACTCTAATTTTTCTACCGGAAATCGTATATTTTTATTTTTTGTAAAGAAAACCAGGTTATCCAGTCCAGTCAAATTTAAAAAGAATGGCGTATCATCAAAAACACAAAATATACTAGATGCTTCTTTATCGATCATTCCAGCAAATTTTCCTTGTCCCACAATATACAATGGAACAAGGTCGTTTTGCCAATACCATTTTCTCCGTAAATATAGTAAGTTACGTTTTGATAAAAAGTGAACGAAACCTTTTCAAAAAATACTTTCCTTCCAAAACTCTTTGAAAAATCACTCAGCTTCAACACTCTATTTTCTCCTTGCTTTAATACCAACTGCTACCAACAATACTACTCCATAATGATCCATGTCATTGTAACTCAATTCTATAAAGAACTCCCCTCTATTCCACAGATTATTTTTCTTTAGGTTTATCTCACAACGAATTAAAAAAGCATCGGTACATTGTGTAAAATTCTATATTGTAAATTGCACAATATACGGATTCTCAAGTAAATTTAAATACAGTAAAATAAAATGGATACATCCAAACTACACGTTTCATAAGGAACTCATTCTCTTCGTGATTTCACCAACTTAGTAGCAAAAAATGAAAGACTTTGCTATTCCTAAAATGAAAAGCATATTTACATACAAATCAACGGCCTAAGTACTACATTTATGATTCCAATCGATGGGGAGTGATCTAGCCACATGCATATTATTTTATTTGATGATCATACACTTTTTGCCCAAGCGATGCAGTTTTCCTTATCCACTTATTTTGAACGATTTGATATTTTTTCGGAAAAAGTGGATATTTTAAAAGTTATTATTAAGAATAAACCAGATATTGTTCTGTTAGATATCCGTATGGGTAGTGTCAACGGATTAGTTGTCGGAAAAGAAATTATGGAACAAGTCCCACATACCAAACTAATTTTTCTTTCTGGTTATGATTTACAAGCCTATCGTAATGAGGCATTCAAGATAGGCGCAAAAGCCTTTATAAATAAAACTGCTTCTCTAGATGAATTGATCACCAACATCAAATTTATTTCCAAAGGTCATACACTCTTGTCGCCAAATCAATCGATCGCAAATAAAATCACGGATAGAGAATTGGAAGTCTTGAAACTAGCAGCTACTGGACAGACACAGCATGAAATTGCCAAAAGATTATTTATAAGTCGCCGTACTGTCAATTCCCATATCTGCTCTATCAACAGTAAACTAGAAGTGAACTCAACAGTATCTGCCATCATCAAAGGGCTTGAACTGGGGCTGATACAGATTAAAAGTTAGCGTCCTCCTATCGATACACCACAACAAAAAATCAACTACCCAACATAGAAAAAAATCCAATCCCTTTCCTTACTGAATGGTTGTTTTTAGCCTCTTTCCCTTTTCGCATCAAAAAAGAGGAATCAAAAAGAGGCTGGGATAGAAGTGTTTAACTCCTTCTTAAATAAGCCGAAATTCACGAAAATTGCTTTTCAAATTTTTGTGAATTTCGGCTTATTTAAGAAGGAGTTGCTTCTGCTCCCACCGTCTATTCATTTTTAAAGAATGAGACAAAAGTGTTTCTTACTTTTGTCCCACGTTCTTTTCGAATACAAACGTTCAAGAATTCGATGTGTGTAACAAAATAACTCTTCTTTTGTACTCCCCCATAGCTAAGTTGGCACCTATTAAATTTTTTTCCATTCAAAGCGAGCGGATTCCTCTAAACTTTTTGGGCAATGACTACACCAGGTTGGAACACTAGATGATTCGACCCTATCCAAGCTTGGTGTATAGGACTCAATATCCAATGCGTGTTATTCTTGGCATCAATGCATGGAAGATGAATGACTCATATATGCTAGAGGCAACTATTGCTCTTTATTCAAATGGATCTCTTTGAACTCAACCAATATTGATTGAAACCAAAGAACGAGCAATAACACCAACTTCTCGTAAAATTTCAGACATTCTTTATTCTCCCACTGGTAAATAGTAGACTTCCAACCCTAAGACTTGGATGATTTTTTCTAGATCTACCACTTTCACGACCATCGTTTGATCAGGTCTTCCAGGTGCAAAGACGATTTTTTGATGGGATAGTAATTCTTCATCAATGATTACAGGTACATGGAACGTATAGCCAAACGGAGAAACAGCACCTGGTTTTTGACCTGTCAATTCTTCCATTTTTTCTGAAGAAACAACAGAAACTCTCTTGCCGATCAGCTTACTTACCTTTTTAAAATCGCTTTTTTTAGTGGTAAAGGTCAAATAGATGTAATAGTTGTCTTTCTTATCTTTCAAAAAGAGGCTTTTTGTTTCTGTTCCAGTAAATCCTTGCTCTTTTTTCACGACTAGTGCATCTTCATTCGTATAAATCGCTCGGTGGTCATATAGTTCAAAAGGAATATTTTCTTTTAAAAATTTGTCTTTTAATGAAATCACAGCACTCACTCCTAGAAAAATTGACAGTTTTATTTTTTAAACGTATTTCTTTTTTGTAGAAAAGTCAACAATTATACCAGGCCTTTACTATCCTTTGATATAGCAAAAACTACTCTCCAAAGATGAAAGAGTAGTTCAAAAAAATCATTGATTATTTTATTGTCCTATTATCGGGGGAGCCATCATTTTTACTGTACTTGAAGAGTTTTACGTTAGAAAATTAGCTGTACTCCTTAGCTAAAATCTAAAAAGCAGGAATATTTGAACCTTTTGAATTATTCTTGATGTAATCTGCTACTTCTTGGGTAGTCATTGCTTTTTTAAGTACCTTGATTTTTTCACTGTCTTTTTCACCTTCACGCGTAACGAGTTGCAGTGCGTAATGTTCACTTGCTTCTTCATCTTCTAATAGCACCGCATCTTTAGTCGTTAAACCAGCGGGCTCCAAATAAGCAGGATAACAAAAGACCATAGCGATATCTTTTTCATCATAGGCTTTTACTAAATTCAATAAATCAATGCTTTCGAATGTAAGATTTTTAGGATTTTTTACAATATCAGCTACTGTCCCATCAAATCCTACACCTTCTTTTAATGTGATTACTCCATTTTTAGCAAGGATTGCCAATGCACGGCCCTCATTCGTTGGATCGCTAGGTATCCCTACTTTGGCATTTTGAGGTAACTCATCTGCTGATTGATATGACTTAGAATAAAATCCTCCAGAGAAATAATAAATCGGTTGAACAGCTACAAGATCAGCTTTCTTCTCTTTATTGAACATCTCCATAAATGGTTCATGCTGTGCGAAGTTCGCATCTGCTTCATCATGTTGGACGGCATCATTATATGCGACATTATCACTAACTTCCATGATATTGATTGTGTAGCCTTCTTCTTCAGCTGTCTTTTTCGCAATTTCTAAAATATCTTTTGATGATTCTAACTGGACAGCTACCGTAATTTCTTTGTCTTCTTTCCCCTCTTTACCTACACCACAAGCAGCCAATACCACAGTTGCAAGAGCAGCCAATACAATCAGATAAACCTTTTTCATTCTTTTTCCTCCTATTTTCGTTTGTCTAGTGTTTGGGCAATGAAATTACCGAACATTTGTAAAATGAAGACCAACGCAATCATGATCACGATGGCGACATACATCATACCATATTCATAACGCTGATAACCTACACGTACAGCGAAATCGCCAATTCCGCCACCACCAATGACTCCCATAACAGTAGAATAGGAAACCATACTGACGGTCGTGGTCGTATAAGCCAATACTAATCCACTACGTGCTTCAACTAATAAAAAATACCAAATATATTGTAATTTGGATGTTCCTAAGGAGTTAGCCAGAGCACCAATCTCTTTTGGCACATCTAATAGTACTTGCTCGACTAACCGAGCAAAAATCGCAATTGCTACGATACTCAATGGAACGGATGAAGGAACAGGACCAAATGCTTTCCCTAGGACAGAACGTGTAACTGGAATCAAGGCAATCACAAACAATAAATACGGAAATGAACGGACAACTGTAACTAAAAAATTAAGTAACCAATACAGCCATGGGTGATGACCTTTCAATTTTGGATTTGTCAGAAACAAACTCAAGCCTAATGGTAAGCCAACCAAAAGACAAATCACCATTGAAATCGACATCATGATCCCTGTTTCCTTCAAACTTGTTAGCAATGAGGGCCAATACTCCATAAAACTAGTATGTGTCAATGGTCAAGCCCCCTTTTTATCTTTTCAAAATAAGTAAGGTTTTCCTCTTCAAAGTATTCGGGATTGTTGGATAATTCGCCAATCAGTTCTCCATGTTCCATGACGAGAATCCTTTTACAGAGGCTTTTGACTGTTTCAAGTTCATGACTTACAAAGAAAATAGTCGGCTGGAACGCTTCGTGCGTTTTTTGCAATAGGCGTATAACGCTTTCAGTATTTTCCTCATCCAATGAACTGGTCGCCTCATCACATAATAGGATACGAGGATCTCTACTCAGTGCCCTGGCAATCGAAACCCGTTGCTTTTCTCCTCCAGAAAGATTGGCTGGGTAAGCTTGCGCTTTGTGGTTCATATCAACAAAGTCTAATAATTGTGCAAGTTTATCCTCATTGACTTTTTTTTGTAATTTCAAAGGTAATGCCACATTTTCGTATACGCGTAAATTATCCAATAGATTATAATTTTGAAAAATCATTCCCATCCGTTGTTTTTGCTGGCGACGCTCATTTCTTGTGAAAGTTTGGCTATCTATGCCATCAAACAGTATTTTTCCTGAACTCGGGTCCTCCATCAGATTCAACAAACGAAGCAGTGTAGATTTTCCTGAGCCGCTTTTCCCAACGATTCCAATAATTTCCCCTTCTTCGACAGAAAAATCAATCGATTGCAACGCTCGGGTATTTTCATATCGCTTAGAAACATTCCTCAATTCAATCATGGCAACTCTCCAATCTAAGATTATAACACCTCTAAAATCTGTTTGATAATAATAAAAAAGCAACTACTAATTCAGTTAAAAATTTCTGATTAATCAATGAAATAATGAAAAATCGCCATTTTCTAGCTATATAATCCCTTAAAACCAAAAAAAAAGCAATATTTTTACTCAATTTATGAGAAAAATCTGTTTTTAGAACTGTACTAATTTTTACTTGTCGTATTTTCCTCCTTTTTCACTATTTCATATACTAAAATGAGGTCGAGACAAAAGTCGTTTCGATTTGAGAAATTGGAGAGAATAATGAGCAATACGCTTTTTGTATTGCTCATTTTTTCGAAATTTCCGAAAAAACTGACTTTTGGAATTTCGTTTATTCACGAGTCTGTGGCAAAAATGATTTTTAGTTTTGTCCCACGCTCAAAAAAGAGTGTGAGACACTATGATGCGCTCCCCGTCTAGTGGACACAGAAATATAAAATTCCTTTGGAGTTGTCAAGAAAAACTAGACACTTAGTTAAGAGAATAAGCGGATTTTTTTCAAAGGCTCTAGGAGATTGATAGCCAAGGGCAGAGTGTATGCGTTTTGTGTTATAGTAAGTTTCAATATA
>NZ_QPTY01000025.1:0-48869 GCF_005236045.1 Enterococcus sp. VV15 | reverse complement strand
TTGTGGTTAAAAACATTGTACCGTAAAAGGGCTGTTACATGGCCTTTTATCTTTTACACAATTATATGGACTTTATCTTTTATGAAAAATATAGCAAATTTGGAAAGAATAGAGTATGATATTGGAATAAATATGTAAATAATAAAAAATCAGAAATTTCTAACTTTTTTTGAAAAGAGGGATTGGATAGTGTTATGAGAAAATTTGAAAAATCCAATAAACTAGAAGGTGTCAGTTACGATGTACGTGGCCCGGTTCTGGAAGAAGCAGAACGTATGCAAGAAGAAGGGGTCAGCATCTTAAAATTAAATACTGGGAATCCAGCTCCCTTTGGCTTTGAAGCACCGAATGAAGTCATTCGTGATCTGATTATGAACGCCCGTGAGTCAGAAGGATATTCTGATTCGAAAGGGATTTTTTCGGCAAGAAAGGCAATCCAACAATATTGTCAAGTCAAGAAATTCCCTAATGTGACTATCAACGATATTTATACTGGGAATGGTGTCAGTGAATTGATCACTATGTGTATGCAAGGGTTGTTGGATAATGGAGATGAAGTCTTAGTTCCAATGCCTGATTACCCTTTGTGGACAGCCTCTGTTTCTTTGGCAGGTGGTAATCCTGTTCATTATATTTGCGATGAAGAAGCAGAATGGTATCCAGATATTGCAGATATCAAAGCGAAAGTGACAAGTCGGACGAAAGCAATCGTCATCATCAATCCTAACAATCCGACTGGGGCGCTCTATCCAAAAGAACTTTTAGAAGAAATCGTAGAAGTCGCAAGACAAAACAATTTGATCATTTATTCAGATGAGATCTATGATCGTCTCGTTATGGATAGTAGAGAACATATTCCAATTGCGACCCTTGCACCTGATCTTTTTGTCGTTACCTTAAATGGGTTGTCTAAATCACACCGAGTGGCAGGATTTCGCGTTGGCTGGATGGTGTTAAGTGGCGACAAATCAAATGTACAAGGCTATATAGAAGGACTAAATATGCTTTCTTCGATGCGTCTTTGTTCGAATGTCCTTTCGCAACAAATCATCCAGACCGCATTAGGTGGGTACCAGAGTGTGGATGAATTACTTCTGCCGGGTGGTCGAATCTATGAACAAAGAGAATATATCTACAATGCAATCAATGATATTCCAGGGCTTTCAGCAGTAAAACCTAAAGCAGCATTTTATATCTTTCCAAAAATCGATACAAAACGGTTCAATATTTTCGATGATGAAAAATTTGTACTAGACTTTCTCCATGAACACCATATTTTACTTGTTCACGGTGGAGGATTCAATTGGCCTCAACCTGACCATTTTAGAATCGTTTATCTACCAAAAATGGATGATTTAAAAACAACCGCTGTTAAAATGCGTGAATTTTTATCAACCTATCGACAACAATAAAATTCAAAGCAAAGTGTTTACCTGAAAAGAGCCAAACGCAAAGGTTTAGGCTCTTTTTGGTATGAAGGCTAATAGAGTGAGGAGTAGAAACTAGCGAAGACTAAAATATTATGATGGGTCTTTTCTTGATGTTTCTTCAGTCGTAAAGTAAAATACTTGTATAATGCGAATATGCATATTTTGAGGAGGATACTTATGGAAACGTTAGTCGATTCCTTTGGTACAATCATAAAAGAAATTCGAAAAGAACAAAAAATGACACAAAAGATGCTTTCGCAAGATATCTGTTCACAAAGCGTTTTGAGCAGAATTGAAAATAACGAAGAATTGCCAAATGTTGTTGTAATGGCACAAATCTGCCAGCGACTAGGGGTAACAATCGATCATGTCATGAATTTATCAAAGGGAAAAGTTCGTTCTGCCTTGAAGCAATTCGAATTAACAGATTTGTACTTCCAGCAGCGAGATTATCGAAAATTAGAACAAGTGATCAAATCTTCAATGATGATCGAAAATCTCCATGATGCAGCTGATTATCAGAAATATTACTATTATTTAGGTGTGTGTGAGTTCACTCTTCGAAAAAATATTACTCAAGCACTTAGTTATTTAAAAGAAGCGTTAACTTATTCAAGCCAAAAAGATCGTATCCAAGTGTCAGATGTAGAGATCCAATTGATCAGTTGCATTGGAAAAATTTACGGTGTAGCTGGAAAAAGTGGTGAAGCAAGGTATTATCTGAGCCGAAGCATCCAATTATTCCATGAATCGATCGAGGATCGAACAAAGAGCGAATTTACGCAGATTTTTTATAACTATGGAAGCTTTTTATTGCATCAAGGAGAAATCGAGGCTGCCTTAGAACAGGTGAATCAGGGAATCAGATGGGCGCAAGAAAAGAACAGCTATTACTACTTGAACGATCTATTTATTTTGAAAAGTTTGATTTTTAAAAACAAAGGAGAAATAAATAAGGCGTTGTTCTATGAGGAATTAGCGCAAGCGGTGAAAAAAATCTCAAAAAGTTTATAAATGGTTTAGACCATTCTTGACTTCTCTCTGAAATAAGAGTACCTTAAAGGTAGCAAATCAAAGGAGAGAGTAGAATGAGAACATTTATCTATGCAGACAAATTCTTTTTGGCATCTGGTGTCAAAAATGCAGGTTATCTTGAAATCACTGATGGACTTTTTGGGGATTATTCTCAAAAAACACCAGAGGGAGAAGTCAATATCATCGACCAAAGTGGAAAATGGATCGCACCTGGTTTAGTGGATACGCATATCCATGGTTATATGAACCATGATGTGATGGATAACGATGCAGAAGGCGTGAAAGCGATGTCTGAAGGCCTGTTGTCTTGTGGTGTTACGTCATTCTTGCCAACAACGTTAACATCAAGCAAAGAACGCTTACGTGACGTTGCGGAAACGATCGGTAAGATGTATCAAGAAGCTCCAGGAGCAAAAATCAAAGGTATTTATTTTGAAGGACCTTTCTTTACAGAAGAACATAAGGGTGCGCAAAATCCAAGTTACTTTGGTGACCCAGATTTGAATACTTTCCATGAATGGCAAGAAGCTTCTGGTGGTTTGATCAAAAAGATCGCATTAGCTCCAGAACGTAATGGTGTAGAAGAGTTTGTTAAACAAGTAACTGAAGAAGGCGTGGTTGTTTCTTTAGGTCACAGTAATGCAACGCTTGACGAAGCACAAAAAGCAGTTGAAGCTGGGGCAAGTGTCTTTGTTCATGCTTATAACGGTATGCGTGGGTTGAATCATCGTGAACCTGGTATGGTTGGGGCATTATTGTCACTTGAACATGTTTTCTCAGAATTGATTTGTGACGGGCGTCATGTCCATCCAAATGCTGCACAAATCCTAATGGAAAAAGCTGGCCATGACCATGTGGCATTGATCACTGACTGTATGATGGCTGGTGGGATGCCAGATGGAAACTACAATCTAGGCGAATTTCCTGTAGTAGTAAAAGAAGGTACAGCACGTTTAGAGTCTGGTAACCTTGCTGGAAGTATCTTAAAATTAAAAGAAGCAATCAAAAATGTCGTTGACTGGGGATTAGCTACACCAGAACAAGCAGTGATGATGGCAAGCTTAGTTCCAGCTATCAGCTGTAAGATCGATGATACTTGCGGAAAAATTGCTAAAGGACGCGATGCTGACTTTATCGTATTGAATCCTGATATGACGTTAGATGCCACATATTTAGATGGTGTAGAACGTTTCCACGCTTAGATTCCTATTGCTTAAGCGTGAATGGAACAGTTAACAGCAAAATAAAGTAGAGCATAACCGATTGGAGAAATAAAGCAGACTCCAATTCAAGGACTATAAATAAAAAATGTATAAAAATAGTGGAACTCTTTTTATGATTTGGTAGTAGAAGGCGTTTCAGTATGATAAAAAGTGGGGCAATAGTCAAAAGACAATTTGATTATTGCTCCACTTTTTTAGAGAAGAACTATTGGTTCTAGGTACTTTCTTAATAATTAGATATCTAATTATTTTGAAAAGGGGGATTCATTTTTGATAAAATGGTCGTTTCCAATTTACTACGGTCAATCATGAACAAATCTCGCGAATCGATGGAGCAACGTGTCAAGGATATGGATGTCAGTCCGCAACAAGGGCGAATGATCTCTTACATTGCGCAAAATGAAGACAAGGGTTTAATTCAAAAGGACTTAGCAGAAGTATTTCAACGCCGTGGAGCAAGTATCACGAGTATGTTGCAAGGGTTAGAGAAAAAAGGGTATATTGAGCGACGCATTCCTGCAGATAACGAGCGACAAAAAAATATCTATGTTCTACCAAAAGGAAAAGCGTTAGTTGATGAAACAAATGAAGCCTTTTATGCAGCTGAGAAAGAATTGGTCCATGCGCTGAATGAAAAAGAAGTCCAACAATTGACGGAGTTGTTAAGAAAAATCGATCGCAGCCTTTAATCAACAAGCAGTGTTTACCTGCTTGTAACAAAATAGTTAGAAGTCTAACATTTAAAAATCTAACAAAAGAAGGAATTACCATGGAAGAATTTGAAGTGAATGAATCAAATATTTACTATTTAAAAGAAAGTCCGATTCGCAAAACCATTGCTCATTTATCGATTCCAATGATGGTCGGGATCTCAGCGACAACGATTTACAATTTGATCAATGCGTACTTCATTGGTTTGATCCACGATATGAATATGATGTCCGCAATTACCTTAGCAATGCCTATCACGATTATTTTAATGGCTGTTGGAAATATGTTTGGAGTCGGTGGAGGCAGCTTTATCACACGGTTGCTAGGTAATGGGGATACCCAAAAAGGGAAGAAAGTTGCTGGCTATTCTTTCTACGCAAGTATCATTTTGGGGATTATCATCGGTATCGTAGCGATTATTTTTATGAATCCCATTGTTCATCTACTAGGTGCGGATGGTCAAACTATGCTTTATACTAAACAATATATCACGATTTTATTTGCTGGTGGCGGGGCTTTTATCTTGAACTTTGCCTTAGAACAATTGGTTCGTTCAGAAGGGGCTTCGAAAGAATCAATGTACGGCATGTTCATTAGTGTTGCGGTCAGTATCATATTAGATGCCTTGCTGATTTTAATCTTTAACCTCCATGTAATCGGTGCAGGGATATCGATCGTGATCGCAAATCTTGCCTCTACAATTTATTATATTTGGTTTTTGGAGAATAAAAGTGAATCATTGCAAGTTTTTTTAAAGCATTTTAGACTTTCATTCAAAGATCGGTTAGAAGTCTATAAAATTGGTATCTCTGAATTGTTTAAATCGACGTTTATGATCGTTACAACTTTATTATTGAATAATTTCTCTGTTGAATATGGTAACAATGTTGTTGCCAGCTTTGGTATTGCTGTTCGAATCACTCAGTTGCCAGAATTTTTGACAATGGGCTTATTCCTAGGAGCAATGCCGCTATTTGCCTACAGTTTTTCTGCTCATGATACAAAACGTTTAAAAGAATCGTTGAAGGAAGTTTCGTTGTGGATCGGAGGTATCTCCATTTTCTTTGCGCTCATTGTTTACCTATTCCGAGTGCCTGTATTGGAGTTATTTACTAGTGATCCAGGTGTCATCCAAGTAGGATTGACAATCCTAGCTGCACAATTGGTCTCTTCAGTGTTCAACGGCTTCTCAGGTCTATTTACGGGCATCTTCCAGGCCTCTGGTTATGGATTTCAGACAGGCGTGATGTCAACGATCCAAGGCACTTTCTTTATTCCAGTTGTTTTGCTATTACATCACTTCCACGGCTTGGATGGTTTGATCTGGTCAATGACGATTACAGAAGGTATCGCGTTTATTGCTGGTGTAATCATGCTTGTTCCCTACTTGAGGAAATTGAATAAAAATGAGCTACCAGCCTTGCAAGTACAATAAGAAGAGTAATCAAAAAAAGAGGTCGAGATAAAAGTGTTTCTTACTTTTGTCCCACATTCATTTCCTACGTTTAGTCAAGTACTAAATGATAGTTGAATACGAAGAATGATTCCAGAATAAAATGGATCTTAGATAATAGACACTGGTAAAAAAATGTCAGTGAAACAATTATCTAGGGTCCATTTTAAAATCTGGTCGTTTTTTATTAAAAATTCCTAATGGCTAAATGATTTTGGGAAGCTAGTTGTTCATTACTAGTGAAAGGTCAAAAACAGAAGGGAGAAATATGAAAAATAAAAATCAGAAACTATACCTTGCTCAGTTTGTTGCAACTATTTTTATGGTAATGATTCATTCTGGAACGGTTATAGGAAACCCAATTGCACACTTCATTTTGAAAAGTATGATCTGTCGGTCAGTTGGCCCTTTTTTCTTTATCAATAATGCTTATTTTTTTCACTTAAACGCCTCTAAGAATGGTGAAGATATTTCGTTAAATGGGGAGATGTTTAGATCAGTATTAGGATTTCTACCCAAGATTTCAGTTATTATGCAGACTTTATAGGGTTGAAGTTTATGCTCTATATCGCTGCATTAAAAGGCTTAAGAGGAAAGTTAGCGAAATAGAGATCCTTGGAATTACTTGGTTTAGTTGGGTTATCGGAGCAAAAAATCAAGAAAATCAAGAAATATTCAGGGGGAATGAAGCAACGTTTAGGTATTGCACAAGCGATAATCAATGACCCCAAAGTGTTGATTCTTGATGAACCTACAGTTGGGTTAGATCCGAAAGAACGGGTGAGATTCCGAAATTTGATCAGTTCGTTATCAGATAACACGATAATCATTTTATCCACTCGTATTGTTTCGGATGTTGAATCTATTTCGGATGAGGTACTTGTTTTAAATAAGGGAGTTATCCAGGATCGAGGTTCCGTGAATCAATTACTGAAAAATATTGAAAATAGTGTTTGGGAAGTGAGAATACCACAGAGAGAAATGAAATCGTATTATCATAGTTTTTTTATCAGTAATCAAAAATATGAAGAGGATGATGTGGTATTACGGATAATATCCGCAAAAAAATAGAAAACTAGAGGATCTATACCTCTATTATTTCAGAACGGAGGTTTTAGGAGAATGCAGATTTTAAAATTTGAGTTTTTAAAGATTTTTAAAAATAAATCATTCATTGGTGCTTGAGTCGTTCTATTGATGAGTATTATGGCTATCATATTCATTTGATTATTCTTACGGTATTTGGATGTTTTATGGATTTAGTGGATGGATACAAGCGTACAGGCTAATCTAGATTGGCGAATAGTCGATTTTCCTCTTGAATGGAATATGTTACAGATATATATTTGGTATTTGCTTCCATCTTATAGGCTTACTATTTGTTTCAGGCCTTACAATGTTAGTATTGAGTTTGTGTAGTTCGCCATTTAGTGCGTTGGCAATTTCTTTGGGTCTGTTTTTTGTCCCACAAGCATTGAAGCAACTTCTTGTGACTGGTCTACCAAACAAAATTCTTTATCTTTTCCCAATCAACACTTTTGAAATCGACAAAGTATTGTTATGGATTAGTCGGGATAACATGTTTTTCTTTCACTCTTTTATCGCTAATATCAGCTTGATTGCGATGGTGATGTTGGGAATGAAATTTGGGAGCGATTTGTTAGTATATTTACGAATGAAAAAGTTAAGTTTAGCGTAATACTACGTTTGATTAGCTTAACTTTTGAACAACGGTTGGATAAATGAATGTAAGGTATATCATTTTTTGAAGAGATGAGTTCTTTGAACGGAAACTTGGCTAAGATGAATACTCATTTTTGAAGAGGTCAACAAAGTAAGGAGGTCGAGACAAAAGTCGTTCAGGTTTGAGAAATTGACTTTTGGACGCCGTTTATTCGCGAGTCTGTAGCAAACCTGATTTTTAGATTTGTCCCACGCTCGATTTTGGTTTATTTGAAGTAGTGCTCCTTTGTACTGACCAATCGATCAAATGATTTTATTTAGAGAAAAAATAAGTGATCGATTGAGTAGAGTTTGCGTAGTTAATTAGTAAATGGGCGAAACTATTATGAAAGTGAAGAATCTCATCTGGAAAATGAGAACGTGGAAGCAACAATACTTGTTCTTCTTTCGCAAATAAATGATCGCCATCGATCGTTCGAGCCACCAACCGATAGTTAGTGAATAGTTGCTCGAAAAATAGGGTATCAGAAGATTGGTCAGTCATTGTTGAAAAGATACTATTTTTTAAATGCGGTAGTGGGGGAAAGAACACTAATTCTTCGAAAGCATCGATTTGTTTTTTTCTTAACCATTCGAGTGTCTCGTCAAGGGAATATTTTTTTTGGGATAACTGCTCAAACAGAATAAACACCTACTTTTTATTTGGGATAACTACTTTGAAATCGATCGTTGTGTTAGAAGCCAGTCCTTTTGCCTCTAAAATGATGATTTCCGGGATCAATTCTTGTCCTGAATATTGAGGAATCACACGGTAGCGGATCGTTTCACCTTTATTCAAAGCATGACGAATTTTTAATTCATAATAGTTCATATATGGATCATTTACAGGATACTGATATAAAGTGACCAGATTTTTAGGGTCATCACCGCTACCACCAAATTGTTTTGCGATCAAATGACCACGGGAATGATCGTATTTTGGACCAGAGATGAAACCAGGTGGGCGTATTTTTCGATTAGCACTGGTTCCAGTATTGATCATTGCCTTTTTCAATAAAGCTTCTGCGCCAGTTGGTCGTTTCAAATGATCAAGCGGATCGTAGCTGATCCAGCCTTCTGACGTATCCTTTAGCTCGCTGTTGGTAAAAGTGGCAGGGCCTGATTCTTGAGGCCCACTGTTGGTTCCCACGGGTTTTAAGTCTGCTTTAGTAGGTAATGCAGAACTTCGGTGTCCAATTGAACTATCCGTGATTTTCGTATTCTCAGATACTTGATTTTGCGAAGTATCGTGAGTGGATGGATCAAGTCCATACCAGCTGGCTGCGCCAACAATCAGTAGGGTGACCAATGTTCCCCACAGTTTAGTTAAGTTTTTCATTTTTTCACCTCGATTATTAGTATAAACGATAATCAAATGCAGGCAAAGAAGAACAAATAAATCGATGTTATTTGCGAAAGAAGCTATACAGGAAATTCTTCTATTGGTATGATAGACGTAGAAGATGAAGGAGGCGATAAAATGATAGGGGGAGTGTCACTAGAAGTTATCTATTGGTATACCTTGTTGGTGTGCGCTGGAATAGCAATTATTCTAGTCGTTTTTGGAGATATATTTGATTTTGATGGGCCAATCGACCCGATGCTTATCGTTCCTTGGTTAACGTTTACTAGTTTGTTTGGTTTTTTAGGAGAACGTTTAACACCGTTGCATTCCGTACTAATACTTATTATTAGTGGAGTTATTGCAACCGTTTTAGTTTTTTTGCTTAATTTTTACGTGCTGATGCCGATGAAGAACGCTGAATCGACCTTATCTGCGTCCGAAAAGACATTGGAAGGGCAAATGGCTGAGGTGATCACACCGATACCGGTAAAAGGAATGGGTGAGATCAGACTAAAAAGTGTCACTGGTTCGATCAGCCGACCTGCTTGTTTTTATGCACCACAAGATTCACCTGCTGAACGTGGCGAACGAGTACTTATTATTGAAGTGAAAGATAGGGTCTGTTACGTCACACCTTATGAAGAGATGTTAAAAATGTAAAGGAAGTGTATTGAATGGTAGTACCAGAGATTTTTGTAGTAATAGGTGTTGCAGTGTTAGTGTTATTGATGTTGTTGATTGTTTTTGTCGCAAAATACCAAACAGCTAAACCAGATGAAGCACTGATCATCAGCGGTAGTTACTTAGGAAGTAAAAATGTCCATACCGATGACAGCAACAATAAGATCAAGATCGTACGAGGCGGAGGAGCATTTGTTTTACCTGTGTTTCAGCGTTCGAATCGCATCAGTTTGCTTTCTAGTAAACTGGATGTATCCACGCCAGAAGTCTACACTGAACAAGGGGTCCCTGTGATGTGTGATGGGACTTCGATCATCAAAATCGGTTCATCCGTAGAAGAAATCGCTACTGCTGCTGAACAGTTTTTAGGCAAAACAAAAGAAGAACTAGAAAATGAAGCACGAGAAGTATTAGAAGGACATCTGCGTTCAATCTTAGGTTCAATGACTGTGGAAGAGATCTATCAAAATCGTGATAAATTTAGTCAAAGTGTTCAAGAAGTCGCCTCAGTGGATCTAGCAAAAATGGGGCTGATCATCGTTTCCTTCACAATCAAAGAAGTACGAGACAAAAATGGATACTTAGATTCTTTAGGGAAACCAAGAATCGCTCAAGTGAAGCGTGATGCAGATATTGCCGAAGCCGAAGCGTTTAAAGAAACGCGTATCAAAAAAGCTGAAGCAGAAAAAGAATCACAAGCTGCTGAATTACAACGACAAACTGAAATCGCTGAAGCGTTGAAAGAAAAAGAACTGAAACTTGCTACTTACAAACAAGAACAAGATATAGCTAAGGCCAAAGCAGACCAAGCCTATAATTTGGAAAGTGCACGTGCGCAACAACAAGTTATTGAACAAGAAATGCAAGTGAAAGTCGTTGAAAGACAAAAACAAATCGAATTAGAAGAAAAAGAAATCATCCGCCGTGAAAAGCAATATGATTCAGAAGTGAAGAAAAGAGCAGATGCAGACCGCTATGCTAAAGAACAAGAAGCTCAAGCTCAAAAAGCTAGAGAAGTAGCAGAAGCGGAAGCTGAACAGTTCCGAGTAGAAGCATTAGCACAAGCCGAAGCGAATAAAACGCGATTGGCAGGGCAAGCCGAAGCGGAAGCAACGTTAGCCAAAGGAAAGGCAGAAGCCGAAGCAAAACAAAAAATTGCAGATGCTTTCAAAGAATATGGAGAAGCTGCTGTGTTGAGTATGGTGATCGAAATGTTGCCACAATTGATGCGAGAAGCTGCGCAACCTTTAGGGAATATCGAAAAGATTTCTGTAGTGGATACAAGTAGCGGTACTGGAGAAAATAGTGGGGCGAATCGAGTAACAAGTTACGCAACGAATCTTTTATCATCCACTCAAGAAACATTAAAAGAAACGACTGGGTTAGATATCAAAGACATCATTGAGAACTTATCAAATCGCGGAACGATGAAACAAGTCAATCTGTACGATACAAAAGTAGACTCAGAAGAATAACATCGAATTAATGGATAATGAAAAAACTAGTGTCTCTATCTGACAGATTCCCTTTATCTTTAAAGAAATATTTAGGGATATCTGATGGGGAGACACTAGTTTTTTATATGTATTACTGGTCAAGATGACTGTTTTGTTTCTTGATCTGTTCCTCGACTTTTGCTAGATCCTCACGCAGTCGTTCTTCTCTTTTTTTTAGTTCAACAAGGTCTTCTGCTAATTCTTCTTTCTTCTCGATTTCTGGCGGGCGCAAGAAGAAATTGATCCCGATTGCAATAAATGTTCCGATAAAAGTATCTAGGACTCTCTGAATCGCATACAAGGAGGATTCACCTTGCGGAATACTTAAAGAAATCAAAAGTAGCGTAGCGATGGCGGAAATGATACCTGAATTATTATCGATTCCGTCAGATACAACAATGACAACGATAACTAAAAGAGGAAGCAAAAAAAGTTCTACGAGAAAATCATTGTGAAAATAGTTTTTGACAAAAAAATAGAAAATCCCTAAGAGTCCTCCTAATGTATTGCCGATGATTCGTGAACGGCCAAAGGAAACTGTAGTAGTCAAATCTTGTCTTAATGAGAAAACAGCAGACAAAGCGGCGATCATAGGAAGGCCGCGATTAGATATATGAAAAAACAAAATACATAAGAAAACGGCTAAAGCAGTTTTTGTGGTTCGCATACCGAGGCGAAAACGACCAAATTGCATAGAGTGATCTCCTTATTCTCCTTTTTAATAGGATAACTAATTTTCTGGAAGATTGCTAGTGTTTCGTTGTTGCTTTTAGTATAATCCTAAGAAAAGGAAGAGGTGACTTATGCGTATTGGATTACGAACAGTAAAAACGGTTTTGAGCAGTATGTTGTCGATGGCGGTTGCCCATGCCTGTTCCTTGTTGTTTTGGCCCTCAGCAGGGATCATTGCATTATTGAGTGTTGGGAATACGAAACGATCGACTTTATACACAGGCATCTATCGAATCACGGCCTTTATTCTTGCTACATTGGTTGCTTTTATTAGTTTTTCTGTTTTAGGATATACGATTCTAGGTTTTGGGTTATTTTTATTGTTGTTCATACCTGTGACAGTTTATTTTAAATTGACCGAGGGAATCGTTGTCAATTCAGTATTAGTTACACACTATTTAAGTGAACAAAATATGAGTTGGTCTTTGATCGGCAACGAAGCAGGGTTGATGGCAATTGGCGTTTTATTTGCCCTGCTTGCAAATATATATATGCCGAATACCAAACGAAGACTTCAAGAAAAACAATTGGTGATCGAAAAAAGATTTCGCATGATCTTAAAGAATATGGCTCAGTTTCTTCTTTCAGGTGAGCAGATAGAGAATGAAAAAGCCTGTGAAGAATTGCTTGTTTTTATTCGTACCAGTCAAACAGATGCCAGAATACACCAAGAAAACTTTTGGTTGAAACAGACACAATATTATGAGACTTATTTTTCGATGAGACGTGCGCAAGTGAATGTGATTAGAGATATGCAGGATACGCTTCAAAGAATCAAACGCCCAGATTTATATGGTAAACATATCTATGGTTTATTGATCTATACTGCAGAGACTTTTTCTGAAAGAAATGATGGGAAAGAGTTGCTAGAACGAATTGAAGCAGTGTATGACCTATATCGTGACATGCCATTACCAAAAGATCGATTAGAATTTGAGGAACGTGCAGAGTTATTCCAATTTCTACAATCTTATAAGAGTTTTATTGAAATAAAAGCAGAATTTTCGCAACAAGTTAGTTTTTAGAAGAGAAATCACTGGATAACAGACGGAGAAACAGTGCATTTATAGGTGGGTCACTAATGTAGCTTGATGTTTTTAAGATTTATGGAGACGTGCAAAAAAAGAAAACCTCCAGTTTTTGTTGTAACCAATGTGGAACAGAAGCGATATACGCGACAGTTGGGTTTACTGATACTGGAGGTCCATATTTTTAATGTGTGGTTGAGCCTACTTTTCTTTTTCCCAAAGTTTTTGCATGTCATCAAGGAGAGCGATGACATCTTTCGTTAAGAAAAGTGATTTGTTAGGGCGCTCACCGGCGATTATTTTAGTCATATTTTCAATTTCATAGTTCATTGCTTGTGCAGTATAACCACTTTCGATCCATTCTTTGGTGCCATCGTTATAGGTTATTTCTGCACGATCAGCACGAGGGTAATCGGTGATCGTTAAGTAACCATTCTCAAAGGCAACAATCCCAACTTTCGGCATTTTTGCTTGGAATGTAAGACTGATCGTCGCCATTTCATTTTCTTTGTTTCTTAAAAGAGTGACAGATTGTTCATCGACGCCAGTCTTAAAGGGAACCATACTGGATGCGATGACTTCTGGTTGAGAACTTAAAAAGAAACGAGCGAAAGACACAGCATAGGTACCGATATCTAACAAAGCTCCACCAGCAAGTTCTGGATTAAAAAAGCGATTGGTTGGGTCGGGTTCTTTGTAACTGCCAAAGGGTGCTTGGATCATTTTTAACGCTCCTAGTTTTTGGGAGTCGATCAAGGAGCGTAATTGCTGATAAAGTGGCATATTGAAAATGGTCATAGCTTCCGCTAAAACTAACTGCTTTTCTTCTGCCAATTTCATGGCTTTCGCTAATTCATCTTTATTCATTGTGATTGCTTTTTCGCACAAGACGTGTTTGTTTGCATGCAGTGCTTGCAAAATATAGTCGATATGCTGCCGGTTAGGAACAGCGATATAAATGATATCGATTGCTTCATCATTCAAAAGTTCTGTATAACTGCCATATGCTTTAGGAATAGCGTAGCGTTTGGCGAAAGTTTCTGCTTTTTCTAATGTTCTTGAGGCAACTGCTGCCAATTCGCTCGTTTCTTGTTCAAAGCTGTTGGCAAATTCATGGGCGATCGAACCTAGACCGACGATGCCCCATTGATACTTTTTCATACTTCAAAACTCCTTCTCGTGTTATATTTAATAGAGAGTCTTATCATTTAGCGCTCTGTGTTCCCTGACTTGATTATAGCAAATATCTCTTTGTTTTTTCAGTCAAAACACTTTAGATAAGAAAGAATAAAGAAGTAGTGATTTTTTTAGGAATTTTAAGTAAAATAAATTAGAGGAGGAGATTATCGTGCATCAAGTATACGTTGATCTTATTATTAGTGTATTACTCGAACAATTTGAGACAGAAAAGAATTTTTTAGATGATTATTTATTGATTAGCGAGGAGCAGTGGCAAGGTTGGAAAACTGGAGAAAAGAATCTTCCTTCTGAAGCCATGCAAAAGATCAAAAATCTCTTTACAGATTATGAATGGATGCTGACACAAAAGATTTTACGTCAGACGATCATTTTCCCTGAAAAAAGGACGACTGCTGTAGCAGAATATAAACAAATCAAAACGAGGATCGCTCAAAAATGGTTAGGAGCAGGGATCGCTAAAGTAGAATTGATCCCATTGAAAAATGATCAATATCTCAGTCGGTTTCTTGACTTGAAAGTAAGTATTAACTATGATGAATGGGGTTATGATGACATCTTGAATTTCCGTCTGCCTGCTGATATCCAAAAGCAGATCGAAGGAGAAAAGGTGGAACTCCTGGATTGGGTAAACGAAAATTTAGAAGAAACTTACGTTCATGAAAAGGAAGAGCCAAAAGAAGAATGAAAGGATTTTTTAATTGAATAAAGTATTAGGATTTGCAGCGGTCGTGATCATGATCGGGGCTATGGGATATGTCATAGTCAGTGAGCAACATACATCAACTGCCGTAGAAGCTGAAAAACAAACAACGGAGAAAGTTCAGACCACAACTTCATCCAGTAATGAAAAGAAGACAAGTACTTCAACTAAGAAAACAAAAAATAACCTACCAGATGTTAAGGCTGAGGATTGGGAGTTGATTCTTGTCGGACCCGATCATAAGCTCGATCAAGAAATTGATGAAGCAACACAATTGACTGCTTTAGACAATGGGTATATGATCGATAAACGCATCAAAGCAAATTACGAGGAACTTGAGAAAGCAGCTGAAGCAGCGGGGTTTCCGTTAGTGATGGTCTCTGCTTATCGTTCAGTTTCCTCTCAACAAGCTGTCTTTTCCCAAAATGTACAGCAAGTGATGAGTAGTAAAGGTGTTTCTGAAGATGAAGCAACAAAAATCACAAAGCAGACGATTACAGTTCCTGGGTATAGTGAACATCATACGGGCCTGGCTGTCGATGTAGTAGATAACAATTGGTACAACAATTATACTTCTCAACTGCTAGACGCAAGTTATGGCGACCAGCCAGGTGCGAAATGGATCGCTGAGAATGCGCCGAAGTTTGGGTTCATCGTTCGATATCCAAAAGATCGTCAGGATATAACGAAAATCACTTATGAACCATGGCATTTGCGTTATGTAGGAAAAGAAAGTGCGGAATATATCACGAAGCATGATCTGACGTTGGAAGAGTACTTGGATCAATTGAAAGAAAAATAGGAGTATCCGATGGCCAAAAAAAAATGGAAAAAGCAAAAGCGTAAAAATGTCCGTATTATTGCTGTTGTTTTGGGTGGTATATTGATCATGATGGCTTTTGTTCTTTCTTTACGAAGTTTGTCCACACCGTTTTCAGATCAACCACAAGAAACTGAAGCAAAAAGCCATCAACAGTTTATTGATCAGCTTGCTCCGCATGCGAAAGAATTACAAAACGGTTATGGAATCTTGCCTAGCATTATTTTGGGACAAGCGATCCTTGAATCGAATTGGGGAAAAAGCACCTTAGCTAGCGAATACCACAACCTTTTTGGAATCAAAGCATACGGGGATCAAAAAAAAGTAAATCTAGAAACCAAAGAATATGTGAATGAAGAATGGATCACGATCCAAGGCGATTTTCGCGTATATGATTCTTGGGAGCAATCGATGGATGATCACACACAACTTTTTGTGAATGGCGTGGACTGGAACCCCGCATTATATGAAAAAGTAATTACAGCAACGAATTATCGTGAAGCCGCACAAGCACTGCAAGATGCAGGGTATGCGACGGATCCGACCTATGCACAAAAGATCATTCAAGTCATTGAGACATATCATCTGGATCAGTACGATCAATAACAGGGAAAAGGAAGTGGCACTATGGCGGAACAATTTATTCCGGAGATCATGACAGAATTACGTAAAGATATCGTAAAAGTACCCGAAGTAATCATGGAAGCAAGTGGAATCAAGATTTTTGGGAAATTGATCCGCTCCATCATCTTTACCACAGATATAGCAATTGTCAGAAATACAAATGCAAATGCGGTCATTGCCGTCTATCCATTCACGCCACATCCAGCAATTACTAAAAGTATTATTGAAGCAGCAGATATCCCAGTATTCTCTGGTGTGGGCGGTGGTCTTACTCAAGGTGCGCGGTCTTCTTATATGAGTCTGTTTGCTGAAGCGCAAGGTTCCCTCGGGGTGGTACTTAATGGTCCAACGCCATTAGAAACGGTCCAAGAAGTCTGCCAAGTGGTGGATATTCCTGTAATCAGTACGGTCACATCGAAATATACAGAAATCGATGAGAAGCTTGAAGCAGGAATCACGATCATTAACATTAGCGCAGGAAAAGAAACTGCTGAAACAGTCAAATATTTTCGAGAAAGATACCCAAAGTTGCCTATTATAGCTACAGGAGGTCCTACTGAAGAAAGTATCAGAGAAACGATAGAAGCAGGCGCCAATGCAATTACGTACACTCCGCCAAGTAATGGTGAGCTATTCAGTCGGAAAATGGAAAAATATCGAAAAATCGAAAAAAATGATCAATCTTGATATTCCTAAATAAAGTTGGAAACAAAAAAGAGTGGGATAAACAGTCTTTATTGCTTCTGACTTTATTTTTTTAGTTTGATCTTTAAGAAAACCCGAACAAAATCGATATTCAAAATTAGAAATATTAGATTTTAGAAAAAAACGCTGAAACTTGGTTGTCAGTTTCAGAAACAAATGTTAGACTATTTTCAATATTTGAAACATAACAGTCGTTCAAGTACTTGGATGACTACGAAAAAACTATTTTGATCTATCCGCCTATTTTTGGCATTTTTCTTAATAAAAGTCAGAAAAACGATTGTTTGATCATGTAAGAGCTAGCGTATGCTTCGTTCTAGTAGTTGGTTATAATTGTTTTTCTGATCATCCTCTACTTATATATCGTCATGATAAGGTTGACAGTATCTAGCCAGTACCGTAAATACTGGACTATAAGTAAAAGAGTGTTTTGTACACCCTTTTTTACTTATCGTTAAGTAAACGGGTGTTTTTTATTCACGCTGAACCGAGCGGAAAATAGGAATAATTGGACTTTTTTGTGAAAAGTGGTTATTTTTGTATTAATAAATGAAAAAGGAGCAAATAAAGTGAAAGAATTAGTTGAACGTATTCAAAAAGATGGACATGTTTTGGGTGAAGGAGTGTTAAAAGTTGATAGCTTTGTCACACACCAAGTCGATCCAGTATTGATGGAACAAATGGGACAGCGTTTTGCAGAAGTATTCAAAGAAAAAGGAATCACAAAAGTAGTAACGATCGAAGCTTCTGGTATCGCCCCAGCTTTATTTGCGGCAAAAGAGTTGAATGTACCGATGATCTTCGCCAGAAAAGCGAAAAGCTTAACAATGGATGAAGAATTACTGACAGCATCTGTTTATTCATTTACGAAACAAGTAACCAGTACGATCTCTATTTCTCGTAAGTTTTTGTCTGCAGAGGATAAAGTATTGATCATTGATGACTTTTTGGCGAATGGACAAGCAGCAAAAGGGTTAATCGAACTATGTCGTCAGGCTGGAGCTGAAGTCGAAGGTATTGGCATCGTCATCGAAAAATCTTTCCAAGATGGTCGTCAATTATTGGAAGAGATGGGATTAAGAGTTGTTTCACTTGCGCGGATTGCTTCTTTATCCAATGGGCAAGTCGAATTTCTTGAGGAGGACGCATAATCGTGGAAAAAGAAACACAAAATGGCAAAGCCGCTGTCCTAGGCTTACAACATTTACTGGCGATGTATGCAGGTGCTGTAGCTGTCCCATTGTTGATCGGTACAGGATTAGGGTTTAATCAAGAACAAATGACTTATCTTATTTCCATCGATATCTTTATGTGTGGATTAGCCACACTGCTACAATTGACTGTCAACCGCTTTTTCGGTATTGGCTTACCGGTCGTGCTAGGATGTGCGATCCAAGCAGTGGCCCCCTTGATTTTGATTGGTAGTAGTAAAGGTGTTGGTGCCATCTATGGTTCGATCATCGCTTCGGGAATCTTCGTTGTTTTGATTGCCGGTTTCTTTTCTAAAATCAAAAAATTATTTCCGCCGATCGTTACAGGAACAGTTATCACTGTTATTGGGCTAACGTTAATTCCTGTTGCTATTGAAAAAATGGGTGGTGGGGATTCAGCTGCCTCAAACTTTGGCGATAAAACGAATTTGTTATTAGCGTTTGTGACCATCTTATTGATCGTGGGGGTTCAAATGTTAGGAAAAGGCTTCATTCGTTCGATTGCTGTCCTGATCGGGTTAGTTGGTGGCAGTCTTTTGGCAGCGTTCATGGGGTTGATCGACTTGAGTGCGATCGGTCAAGCACCATTATTCCATGTTCCGCAACCTTTTTACTTTGGTAAACCGACCTTCGATGTTTGGTCGATCCTATTGATGATCATCATTTCAATGGTCAGTATGGTTGAATCAACAGGTGTTTATTTTGCATTAGGGGATATTACAGGCAAAAAAGTCGGAGAAGAAGAATTGAAAAAAGGGTATCGTGCAGAAGGTTTAGCTGTGATTTTGGGTGGGATCTTTAATACATTTCCTTATACTGGTTTTTCTCAAAATGTTGGTTTAGTTCAACTTTCAGGTATAAAAACTAGAAAACCGATTTATTTTTCTGCCTTTTTCTTGATCGTTTTGGGTCTGTTTCCTAAAATCGGTGCATTGGCACAGATCATCCCTGAACCAGTATTGGGCGGTGGCATGCTTGTCATGTTCGGTATGGTTGCTGTCCAAGGAATCCGTATGTTATTAGAAGTTGATTTTACAAATGATAAAAATCTTTTGATTGTCGCAGTTTCGATTGGTTTTGGCCTAGGTTTCAATATCATGCCGAACTTATTCAGTCGGTTGCCTGAAACAGTACAAATGTTTACAGGAAACGGTATCGTCATGAGTAGTGTGACTGCAATTATTCTAAACTTGATCTTTAATGGGTTCAAAAAAGATGAAGAAATACTGGAAGAAGCGATAGCAAGAAAAAATAAATAGAAAAGATCAAATATAGAGGAACATGTAAAAATGTTCCTCTATATTTTTGCTCTAGATAAAACACGAACAATTTTGCAAATTGTTTAGATAATATTCGAAAATTCTTTGACAACAAAAAAACTCATTGCTAAAATATGGATGTAAAAGAGAGAGAGGAGAAAGACATGAGTGCAACAGTTTCTGTGATTATGGGAAGTACCTCCGATTGGGAGACGATGATAAATGCTTGTGACATTTTGGATGAATTCGAGATTCCTTACGAAAAAAAGGTGGTGTCTGCACATCGGACACCTGATTTGATGTTTCAATATGCGAAAGAAGCACGTGCGAGAGGAATCAAAGTGATTATTGCAGGTGCAGGTGGTGCTGCTCATCTACCGGGGATGGTGGCTTCTCAAACGACACTACCAGTTATTGGTGTGCCGGTACAAACACGAACATTGAATGGATTGGATTCGCTACTATCGATTGTTCAAATGCCTGGAGGAGTGCCGGTTGCAACGACGGCAATCGGAAAAGCAGGGGCAATTAACGCTGGACTACTTGCGATAGAGATGCTTTCAATGTATGATTTAAAGTTGGAGGCTAAATTAGCGCAACGACGCTCAATGTTAGCAGAAACTGTTATAGAAAGTAGTGATCAACTTGGTTAAACCTTTGTTGCCTGGATCAACGATCGGGATCGTCGGTGGCGGTCAGCTTGGCCGCATGATGGCGATCAGCGCGAAAGAAATGGGCTTTAAAGTAGGTGTTCTTGATCCTGTAATTGATTGTCCAGCTGCACAAGTGGCAAATTGGACGATTCAAGGAACCTACGATGACACGTTTGCACTAGAAGAACTTGCTAGAAGAACAGATGTTATCACTTATGAATTCGAGAATGTCAGTGTCGAAGCACTTAATGCGATTTTACCAATGTCATTTATCCCCCAAGGAACGGATCTATTGGCAATCACACAGGACCGGCTGTTAGAAAAGTCCTTTTTGGAAACAAACAACATCGTCATCGCTCCTTATGCGACAATCGTTAGCCCAACGGATATCCAAGATGCAATTGACGGTATCGGGTATCCTTGTGTATTGAAAACAACGCGAGGAGGATACGATGGAAAAGGACAATATGTATTGAGAAGTCGTACAGATCTTGCTCCAGCGATGGATCTGTTAAGAGAAGGGACTTGCGTATTGGAAGCATGGATCCCTTTTGAAAAAGAAATCTCAATCATGGTAGCAGGGAATGGCCAAGGCGAATATAGTACATTTCCAGTAGTTGAAAATATCCATCGTAACAATATTTTACACGAAACGATTGCACCAGCTCATGTTTCTAGTGAAGTAATCGAAGAAGCAGAACGGATCGCTCGAGTAATTGCCGAAGCGGTGAGCTTGTCGGGCGTTCTAGGTGTCGAGTTGTTTTTGACGAAATCAGGTGGATTATACGTGAATGAACTAGCACCACGTCCGCACAATTCAGGACATTACTCCATCGAAGCTTGTTCGATGAGTCAGTTTGATGCCCATATCCGTGGAATTTGTGGTTGGCCATTGAGTGACAAAGTTCGTTTGCTCAGCGATGCAGTCATGGTAAACGTATTAGGAGAACAACTGCTTGAAAGTTATCATCTAATCGACAAAAAGCCTGACTGGCAATTTCATTTTTATGGGAAATCACAAGCGAAAAAAGGTCGTAAAATGGGACATATCACCATTTTGACTGAAGATATCCAACAAACATTGGATGAAATAAAGAAAACCAATATTTGGGATTAAAGGAGAATAATTGATGCTAGAACGTTATACACGACCTGAAATGGGCAATATCTGGACAGAACAAAATAAATATCAAGCATGGCTTGAAGTGGAGATCTTAGCTGATGAAGCTTGGGCCGAATTAGGAGAAATCCCTAAAAAAGATGTACAAAAAATCAGAGAACATGCTTCATTCGATATTGACCGAATTTTAGAAATCGAAAAATCGACACGTCATGATGTTGTGGCCTTCACACGCGCAGTTTCGGAAACGTTAGGTGAAGAGAGCAAATGGGTCCATTACGGATTGACAAGTACAGATGTTGTCGATACAGCTTATGGCTATCAGATCAAACAAGCAAATGATATTTTAAGAGAAGATTTGAAACGTTTTACAGCAATTATTGGCGAAAAGGCAAAAGAACATAAGTTGACAGTCATGATGGGGAGAACGCATGGGGTACATGCTGAACCAACGACTTTTGGTTTGAAATTGGCTACTTGGTATTCTGAAATGAAGAGAAATATCGAACGTTTTGAACATGCTGCCAAAGGAGTGGAAGCTGGCAAAATCTCTGGTGCAGTGGGTACGTTTGCCAACATCCCGCCTTTTATCGAAGAATATGTTTGTGACAAGTTGGGTATTCGCCCACAAGAAGTGTCTACACAAGTTTTGCCACGGGATCTACATGCAGAATATTTTGCAACAATGTCCTTGATTGCAACGAGTATCGAGCGTTTTGCGACGGAGATACGCGGATTGCAAAAATCTGAGACACGAGAAGTAGAAGAGTTTTTCGCTAAAGGTCAAAAGGGGTCCTCTGCAATGCCTCATAAGCGAAACCCGATTGGATCAGAGAATATGGCTGGGTTGGCGAGAGTGATCCGCGGTCATATGGTCACGGCGTATGAAAATGTGTCATTGTGGCATGAAAGAGATATCTCACATTCTTCAGCAGAACGCATCATTTTACCTGATACGACGATCTTATTGGATTATATGTTGAATCGTTTTGGGAATATTGTTAAAAATCTAACGGTTTTCCCTGAAAATATGAAACGAAATATGTCTGCTACGTTTGGCTTGATCTATAGCCAACGTGTTATGCTTAAATTGATCGACAAGGGTATGACAAGGGAAGAAGCTTATGACTTGGTGCAACCAAAAACGGCATATGCTTGGGACAACCAAGTACAATTCCGTCCGTTATTAGAAGAAGATCCAGCCATTACTTCGGTTTTATCGAAAGAAGATATCGATGACGCGTTTGATTATCGTCATCATTTGAAAAATGTGGATACGATTTTTAAACGGGTAGGATTAGAATAAACAACGAATAGTTGAATATAAAAAAGTTACTGTTTTATAGTGCAACGATCACTAGAACCGTTTCAACCTATCAGAATAACCAAAAAAGGTACGACAAAGGGATTGTCGTACCTTTTTTGGTATCTATGACTGCAAGGTTCAAAAACTATGCGTAAACAGCGTGATCTCCATAAGCAAAATGTTGTGTATGAAGTAGCTGTAATAATTCTTCAATAAAAGTATAAGTGAATTCTTGTTGATCGTAGGTTACTTGAATTCGATAATGGTTTTTAAAAAGTCTTTGTTCATGAATTTGGCAGATGACCAAATGATGCTTCGTGTTTGTTTGAAACTGAAACGTTCTTTTCCGGCATTCCGTTCGTCGTTTAGCCGCACGACGGATTTTACGGAAGGTATAAAAGCTCGTATCTTTGTTACATAAATAGACATCTTTGATTGAGAGCAAGTCATTATACAGACGGGCTTTCTCTTCTGGTGATAATTCAGATAAAAAACGTTTGGCATAGGTTGACTCTTCCATTCAATTACCTCCTTGAACAAAGTATCCAAGTTTATTTAATTCTACTATAGCACCATTTTTTATCTGTGTAAACGCTTGTCAAAATTTCCCATCAGCTTTAAAAGATAAAAACACGAACATTAGACAATTTTAATGGTAAAAATGTACATATTTATATTGATTGATCTGACAAGCCTTGTTAAAATCAAAAGTGAAAACACGAACATAAAGAAGCGGTTTGCTGATGAATGTAAAGTAACTAAGGAGATGGAACTGTGGATAAAAGAGATTTGCTCTATGAAGGAAAAGCCAAGAAAATGTATCGTACTAGTGATGAAGAAGTGATTTGGATCGAGTATCTCGATCAAGCCACTGCGCTTAACGGTGCAATGAAAGATGAGATCGTTGGTAAAGCAGAACTGAATAATCAAATCACAAGTAAGATATTCAATTATCTAAACGAGCAAGGTATTGAGAATCATTTTATTGAACAACTATCAAAACACGAACAATTAGTAAAAAAATTAAATATCATTCCTTTAGAAGTAGTCGTGCGTAATGTCGCTGCAGGGAGCTTTTCTAAACGTTTGGCGATACCAGAAGGACAAACGTTACCTCAGCCCATTGTTGAATTTTATTACAAAAATGATCAACTAGATGATCCGTTTATCAATGATGAACATGTTTTGTTTTTGAAGGTAGCAACGATGGCGGAAATTGCTGAATTAAAGGAACAAGCCAAACGAGTGAATGATGCTTTGGTACCATTGTTCAAACAGATCGGCTTACAACTGATCGACTTTAAATTGGAATTTGGTAAAACCAGTGATGGAGCTGTTCTTTTAGGAGATGAGATTTCTCCTGACACGTGTCGCCTTTGGGATCTAGAAACGGAAGCCCACATGGACAAAGATGTTTACCGCCGAAAAATCGGTGAGATCGTCCCTGTATATAAAGAAGTATTGAATCGCTTAGAAAAAATCAATCAATAAAAAACAATGGGTAAAAGGAGAAAAGCACATGTATTTTGTAAAAGTCTATGTCACCTATAAAGATTCTGTTTTAGATCCTCAAGGAGAAGCGGTCAAGAATGCCGTTCATCGTTTAGGGTATGACACTGTAGAAGAGATTCGAATCGGCAAATACTTCGAGATCCAAGTCTCAGCAGAGAAACAGGCAGTTGAAGAAACGATCGAAGCAATCTGTGACAAATTGTTGGCGAATGTCAATATGGAAACGTATCGTTATGAAATCGAACAATTGGAGGAAATCTAATATGAGATTTGCTGTGGTCGTCTTTCCTGGATCAAATTGTGATGCAGATATGTTATGGGCAATACGTGAAATCATGGGTGTCGAAGCCGATTACGTTCGTTATGATGAAACTTCATTAGCAGGTTTTGATGGTGTTTTGCTTCCTGGTGGATTCTCCTATGGTGATTACTTGCGTTGTGGAGCGATTGCCCGTTTTTCATCGATCATGGAAGAAGTGATTCGTTTTGCAAATGAAGGAAAACCAGTTTTTGGCACCTGTAATGGTTTCCAAATATTGACGGAAGCAGGCCTGCTTCCAGGTGTCTTGAGAAGAAATGATTCTTTACGCTTTATCTGTAAGTCAGTGCCGTTAAAAGTGAATAACCAGACACCTTTTACTTCGGAATATGGGACCGATGAAGTCATTCAGTTACCTGTAGCACATGGGGAAGGAAATTATTTTTGTGATGAAGAGACCTTACAGGAATTGAAAGAAAACAATCAGATTGCCTTTACTTACGCTGCTGAAAATATTAATGGCAGTGTAGCACATATTGCAGGGATCACGAATAAAAAGGGAAATGTACTAGGGATGATGCCTCATCCAGAAAGAGCGATGGAAGAATTGTTGGGCTCAGAAGATGGAAAACGATTTTTTGCTTCAATGATCAAGAACTTTGGAAAGGTGACTGTTTGAAATGAAAACATTAAGTGAACCAAGTGCTTTAGAAATCAAAGAGAAAAAAATCTATTCACAGTGGGGATTGACTGATGAAGAATATCGCATGATCGAAGAAGATATTCTAGGAAGAATGCCTAACTATACAGAAACAGGTTTGTTCTCTGTGATGTGGAGCGAACATTGTTCTTATAAAAACTCGAAACCCATCTTACGTAAATTCCCAACAAGCGGTCCGCAAGTCTTACAAGGTCCTGGTGAAGGGGCTGGGATCGTTGATATCGGTGATGGTCAAGCAGTTGTTTTTAAAGCGGAAAGCCATAACCATCCTTCAGCAGTTGAACCTTATGAAGGTGCAGCTACAGGAGTTGGAGGAATCATCAGAGATATTTTCAGTATGGGCGCACGACCAATCGCCATTCTAGATTCATTGCGTTTTGGTGAGCTAGATAATTCTCGTACGAAATATTTATTAGATGAAGTTGTAGCTGGTATCAGCGGTTATGGAAATTGTATCGGTATCCCAACTGTTGGTGGTGAGATTGCTTTTGATCCATGTTATGAAGGGAATCCATTAGTTAACGCAATGTGTGTAGGCTTGATCGATCATCAAAATATTCAAAAGGGACAAGCTTCAGGAGTCGGGAATTCAATCATGTATGTTGGTGCAAAAACCGGTCGCGATGGTATCCACGGTGCGACATTTGCTTCTGAAGAATTCAGCCAAGAAGAAGAGCAACAACGCTCAGCTGTGCAGGTAGGCGATCCATTTATGGAAAAACTTTTACTAGAGGCTTGTTTAGAACTTGTTTTAGATCATGCTGATATTCTAGTGGGAATCCAGGACATGGGGGCTGCTGGCTTGGTCTCTTCAAGTTCTGAGATGGCGTCTAAAGCTGGTTCGGGTTTGGTACTGAGTTTAGACGATGTCCCACAACGAGAAAGTCATATGACACCTTATGAAATGATGCTTTCTGAATCACAGGAACGGATGTTGATTTGTGTAAAAAAAGGCGCAGAAGCACAAGTGAAAGAGTTATTCAAAAAATATGATCTAGATGCTGTGACGATCGGTAAAGTGACAGATGATGGACTTTATCGTCTATACCATCATGGGGAAGAAGTAGCAAATTTACCAGTGGATGCGTTGGCAGAAGACGCACCAGTCTATGAAAAGGAAGCAAAAGAACCTGCCCGGATCAAAGAATTCAAAGAATTAGGTCAATATCAGCCAGTGATCACTGATCCTAACGAAGTATTACTTGATCTATTACGTCAGCCAACGATTGCTTCGAAACATTCGATTTATGAAACGTATGATTCACAAGTACAAACGAATACAGTGGTCAGACCGGGAAGTGATGCGGCAGTTTTACGGATTCGTGGGACAGAAAAGGCATTGGCAATGACTACTGACTGTAATGCTCGCTACATCTATCTGAATCCTGAAATCGGTGGGCAGATCGCTGTAGCAGAAGCAGCAAGGAATATCGTTGCAAGCGGTGGGCAACCACTAGCAATCACAGATTGTTTGAATTATGGCTCTCCAGATAAACCAGAAGTATTCTGGGAATTAAAAACATCTGCTGAAGGTATCTCTGAAGCGTGCAAAGTGTTAGGGACGCCCGTTATTTCTGGGAATGTTTCTCTCTATAACGAAACAGATGGTCAAGCAATCTATCCAACACCGATGATCGGAATGGTCGGTTTGATTGAAAAACAACAGAATATCACGACACAAGAATTCAAAGAAGCAGGGGATCTTATCTATCTGCTTGGTGAAACTTACGAGGACTTCAATGGCAGTGAACTCCAAAAATTACAATTAGGAAAAATCCAAGGAGATATCGAACACTTTGATTTGACGATTGAAAAAGAGAACCAACAAATAGTGTTAGCAGCGATTAAGGCTGGAGTAGTCGCAAGTGCGCATGATTGCGCAGAAGGCGGGGTGGCTGTTGCCTTGGCAGAAGCAGCTTTTCCTAAAGAATTCGGCTTAGACGTACGGACGACAATGACAACAGCGAAACTGTTCTCTGAAACACAGTCAAGATTCGTTTTGACGACTTCGCCAGAGAATAAAGCAGCTTTTGAAACAATCGTAGGCGAAAAAGCGACATTGATCGGGCAGGTAACCACGGAAAAAAGAATCACCATCCAAGCTTCTGATGGGAAAATCGATGTGGCTACTCAAGTTGCCTATAGAAACTGGAAGGAAGCGATCGAATGCCTTATGAAGTAAAGAGTTTAAATGAAGAGTGCGGGGTATTTGGCGTATGGGGGCATTCAGACGCTGCGAGTATCACTTATTTTGGTCTTCATAGTTTGCAACATCGTGGGCAAGAAGGAGCCGGGATCGTATCGAATAATCAAGGGAAACTGTTAGGTCATCGAGATCTCGGATTGCTTTCGGAAGTGTTCAAAGATCAAAGAAAATTAAAGGCATTATCGGGTGAGGCTGCGATCGGTCATGTCCGTTACGCAACGGCGGGAAATGGAAGTGTCGATAATATCCAGCCTTTTCTATTTAAATTTTATGATCAGTCAGTTGGTCTAGCACACAACGGTAACTTAACGAATGCGCGCTCACTACGCACAGAATTAGAAAAAGATGGAGCGATTTTTCATTCTAATTCTGATACAGAAATCCTGATGCATTTGATACGCCGAAGTGGTGAGCAGACCTTTCTTGGCAAACTAAAATATGCGTTGAATGAGGTGAAAGGTGGGTTTGCTTATCTTTTACTGACAGAAGACGCCATGATTGCGGCTCTTGATCCTAACGGATTTCGTCCGCTTGCGATTGGACAAATGAAAAATGGTGCGTATGTGATTGCTTCGGAAACTTGTGCTCTGGAGGTAGTAGGTGCCAAGTTTGTGCGTGACGTTCGTCCAGGAGAAATCGTGATCATCGATGATTCAGGTTATCGTGTTGAAACGTATACAAAAGATACGCAACTAGCCATCTGCTCAATGGAATATATCTATTTTGCGCGCCCTGATTCCAATATTGCAGGAATCAATGTCCATACAGCGCGTAAGAACATGGGGCGGAATTTAGCAAAAGAAGCGTTAGTCAATGCTGACATGGTAGTTGGTGTTCCTAATTCATCTTTATCTGCTGCTAGCGGCTATGCTGAAGCAAGTGGTATCCCTTATGAAATTGGTTTAGTTAAAAACCAATATATTGCACGCACATTCATCCAACCAACCCCTGAACTGAGAGAACAAGGAGTCCGGATGAAACTCTCAGCAGTTCGCGGTGTAGTCGAAGGAAAAAGGATCGTGATGGTCGATGATTCGATCGTTCGAGGAACGACGAGTCGGCGGATCGTTCGTTTGCTGAAAGAAGCAGGAGCGAAAGAAGTCCATGTGCGGATTGCTTCACCACCATTGAAATATCCTTGTTTCTATGGCATCGATATCCAAACTAGAAGAGAGCTGATTGCAGCGAATCATAGTGTAGAAGAAATCAGACAATGTATTGAAGCTGACTCACTTGAATTTTTAAGTGAAGAAGGATTGATCCAAGCAATCGGTCTAGCGGAGGATGCTCCATATTCTGGTTTGTGTATGGCTTATTTCAATGGAGATTATCCTACTCCACTCTACGATTACGACGAAAAGTATCAGGAATCATTAAAAGAAAAAGTATCGTTTTTTTGATTATTAAGGAGGACACGAACGAGATGGGAAATGCTTATGCGAATGCGGGTGTGAATGTCGAAGCAGGTTATGAAGTAGTCGAAAGGATCAAAAAGCATGTCAAAAGGACAGAACGACTTGGTGTAATGGGGGCTCTTGGCGGTTTTGGCGGGTGTTTCGAGCTTGGTTCATTCAGCCATTTAAAGGAACCGGTCCTAGTTTCTGGCACAGACGGTGTGGGAACGAAATTACTCTTAGCGATCGAATCTGGGATACACGATACGATCGGAATTGATTGTGTAGCGATGTGTGTGAATGATATTCTTGCGCAAGGTGCTGAACCGCTCTATTTTCTGGATTATTTGGCAACAGGAAAGAATTCTCCGGAAAAGTTAGAAAAAGTCGTAGCGGGAGTAGCTACTGGCTGTGTTGAGGCCGATATGGCTCTGATCGGCGGCGAAACAGCGGAAATGCCGGGGATGTACACGGAAGACGAGTATGATCTTGCTGGTTTTGCGGTAGGTATCGCTGAAAAATCGCAATTGATCACAGGAAAAGCAATCAAAGCTGGAGATGTCCTTCTTGGCTTGGCCTCTAGTGGTATTCATTCTAATGGCTATTCATTGGTGCGCAAAATTTTCTTTGAGAAACACGCTTTTGCATTATCTGATACGATCAGCGGATTATCAGAACCGCTTAACGCAGAATTGCTAAAACCTACGAAAATCTATGTTTCTTCACTATTGCCGATCATGAAAGAGCAAAAAATCAAGGGAGCAGCTCATATCACTGGTGGCGGTTTTGTTGAAAACATCCCTCGCATGCTGCCTGAAGGAACAGCGGCTCGCATCCAACTAGGTTCTTGGCCGATATTGCCGATCTTCGATTGTTTGGAAAAGTACGGAGAAATACCAACGAAAGAAATGTATGAAATCTTTAATATGGGCATTGGAATGGTATTAGCAGTAGAAGCCATCGAAGCTGATGAGATCATGGAGAAAATACAAAAACAAGGGGAAGCTGTTTATCGTATTGGAGAAGTCGTGCCGTTAGAAACAGAAAAAGTGGAATTTGCTGAGGCAACAAGATGAGGATTGCAGTATTTGCTTCGGGAAATGGCAGTAATTTTCAAGCGTTGGTCGAATATTTCCGTGAAAAAGGTTTAACAGATCAATTTGTGTGGCTTTTTTGTGATCAACCGAATGCATACGTTTTAGAACGTGCGAGTAAACTGGATATTTCGACAAGTGTATTTTCTCCAAAAGAATTTCAGACAAAAAAAGCATACGAAGAAAAAATATTGGAATGTTTGTTGGACAAAGAAGTAGAACTGATTGTTCTAGCAGGATATATGCGGATCATCGGTTCTACTTTACTAGAGCAATATGAATCACGGATCATCAATATCCATCCTTCTTTATTACCTGATTTTGCAGGATTACATGGTATTCGTGATGCGTTTGAAGCAGGAGTAAAGAAAACAGGAGTGACGATCCATTACATTGATAAAGGTGTTGATACTGGTCCGATCATTTGTCAAGAAAGTGTAGAAATCAAAAAAGAGGATACACTGGAAGAGCTAGAAAGACGGATACATCAAGTAGAACATCGAATCTACCCAAAAGTGATTGAACAAGTTGTAAAAGAAATGAAGACAATGGAGGCTCATATAAAATGACAAGAGCATTAATAAGTGTGTCAGATAAAAAAGGTGTTATTGCGTTTGCTGAAGGGCTAATAGAAAATGGCATTGAGATCATCTCTACTGGTGGGACGAAGAAAGTGCTTGATGAAGCAGGTATTCCCACGATTTCAATTGAAGAAGTAACGGATTTTCCTGAGATGATGGATGGTCGTGTCAAAACCCTTCATCCAAAGATCCATGGGGGATTGTTGGGTCGTCGAGATCTATCTAGTCATATGAAGGACATGGCAGCTTCGCAGATCACGCCAATTGATTTTGTCTGTGTCAATTTATATCCATTTAAAGAAACGATCATGAAATCCGGTGTAACGGAAGAAGAAGCAATTGAAAATATCGATATTGGTGGACCAAGTATGTTGCGTAGCGCAGCTAAAAACCATCAGTTTGTGACAGCAGTCGTTGATCCTGCAGACTATCCTGTGGTTCTTTCGGAATTGAAGGAACAGGGGGGAACGTCGCTTGCAACGAGAAAAAAATTAGCTGCAAAGGTATTTCGCCATACTGCTGCATATGATGCTTTGATCGCACAGTATCTAACCGGTCAAGTAGCTGAACGCGAACCAGAAAAATTGACGCTTACCTTTGATCGAAAACAGGATCTTCGCTATGGAGAAAACAGTCATCAAAAGGCAGCGTTTTATGAAACGGCATTGCCGGAAAGTTATTCGATTGCCCAAGCACAACAACTTCATGGAAAAGAATTGTCCTTCAATAATATTCGTGATGCGGATGCGGCGCTACGGATCATGCGAGAGTATCAAGAACCGACTGTTGTTGCGTTGAAACATATGAACCCTTGTGGGATTGGTTCTGCTTCAACGATTTTTGCTGCTTGGAATGCTGCTTATGAAGCAGACCCCGTATCGATTTTTGGCGGAATTATCGTTCTCAACCGAGAAGTAGATCTGCCTACAGCTGAAGCGATGCATAAGCTTTTTCTAGAAATCATCATTGCACCATCGTTTACACCAGAGAGTTTAGAAGTATTGAAGACGAAGAAAAATATTCGATTGTTGACTGTTGATTTTACTGTGAAAGAGTCTACGTATACGGAAGAAACGGTTTCTGTTTTAGGTGGATTATTAGTCCAAGACGAAGATGTTGCGATGGAAGAGAAACAAGATTGGCAAGTAGTGACTGATCGAAAACCGACTGAAGAGGAACTAGCTGCTATGGCTTTTGCATGGCGGGCAGTGAAACATGTGAAGTCAAATGCGATTGTTTTGGCAAATGAACATCAAACAGTAGGAATCGGTGCGGGACAAATGAATCGTGTGGGTTCTGTTAAGATCGCTATTGAACAAGCAGGAGCTAAGACCAAGGATGCAGTATTAGCAAGTGATGCTTATTTCCCGATGGATGATTCTGTCGAATATGCCGCAAAACATGGAATCAAAGCGATCATCCAGCCGGGGGGAAGTATCAAAGACCAAGCATCCATTGATATGGCAAATAAATATGGTGTGGCAATGGTATTTACTGGTGTACGTCATTTCAGACACTAATACAAAGGAGTAGCAGATGAATATATTGATCATAGGTGCTGGTGGCAGAGAGCATGCGATAGGAAAGAGAATAAAACAGAGTCCGAAAGTTAACAAGGTCTATTGTGCACCTGGTAATCCAGGTATGACCATTGATGGCATCGAACAAGTAGATATCCATGAACTGGATCATCAAAAGTTGATTGAATTTGCCAAAGAAAATCAGATTACTTGGACGTTCGTTGGTCCAGAACAACCATTGTTGAATGGGATCGTTGATGACTTCCAAGACGCTGGGCTAAAAATTTTTGGCCCAACTCAATCTGCGGCGATAATCGAAGGGTCGAAAAGTTTTGCAAAAGAGTTGATGGGAAAATTTGGCATTCCCACAGCTGAATCAGAGAACTTTACGACTTTTGCAGCTGCAAAAAAATATATCGAAGAACAAGGTGCACCTATCGTGATCAAAGCGGATGGATTAGCTGCTGGTAAAGGTGTCGTAGTGGCTTTGACAGTGGAAGAAGCAGTTCAGGCTGCGAAAGAAATGTTAGAAGATCATCGCTTTGGAGACAGCGGAAAATTGATCGTTGTTGAAGAATTTTTATCGGGAGAGGAATTTTCTTTACTGGCATTCGTCAATGGGAATGAAATATATCCAATGCCGATCTCACAAGACCATAAACGAGCATACGACGAGGATCGAGGTCCAAACACAGGCGGAATGGGGGCATATACGCCAGTGCCACAAATCGCCGACGAGTTAGTGGAAGAAGCGATTCAGAAAATCCTTCAACCAGCCGCTGATGGAATGGTAGAACTGGGACGTCCGTTCGTTGGTATTTTATATGCAGGGTTGATCGCAACATCAACGGGGCCCAAAGTGATTGAATTCAATGCAAGATTCGGAGACCCTGAAACGCAAGTCGTTTTATCCCGTTTGAAAAGTGACTTTGTCCAAGTGATTGATGAATTGCTTAAAGGGCAAGCGCCAAGTGAACTTGTATGGGAGAATGAGGGGTATAACGTGGGTGTAGTTGTTGCAGCTGAAGGGTATCCGGGCGACTACTTAAAAGGGATGTCACTCCCTGATTTTTCAACTGAGGATGTGACCGTCTATTATGCAGGTGTAGGGAAAGAAGATGGAAAATTGGTGGGATCAGGAGGGCGAATCTACTTGGTGGAGAGTTTTGGTGAAACCTTGACTGAGGCAAGAACAAACATCTACACAGCGCTTGCGGCAAAAGATACGAATCAGACATTCTATCGGATGGATATTGGAGCAAAAGGGCTACGCGTAAAATCATAAAGTTGAGAATAGGGCAAGACACCGTATTATTTTTCTGTAGAATAGAAAAATACGGTGTCTATTTTTAAAGCCTTTTCATTAAAGTTGTGGTAAAATTATCCCGAAAAGAAAGGAAGTTTTGAGATGAAACAGATTCAATTGGGTGCATCAACCCAGATGGTTTCCTCTGTTATTCTTGGTTGTATGCGAATAAACGGAGCAAAGGATCCAGTAAAAGTGATTGAAACAGCTTACGATAATGGAATCAATTTTTTTGATCACGCCGATATTTACGGAGGCGGAGAATGTGAATCGATTTTTGCTGATGCGTTGGCAAAAACGTCACTTAAACGAGAAGACTTATTTATCCAGACGAAGTGTGGGATAGTTCCTGGTGTTATGTTCGATTTTTCAAAAAAACATATCATTGAATCGGTGGAAGGAAGCCTTCAACGTTTGAATATGGACTATGTAGATGTGCTTTTACTCCATCGTCCAGATACTTTAGTCGATCCTAGCGAAGTGGCTGAAGCATTTGATGAATTAGAAAAATCAGGGAAAGTTCGCCATTTTGGTGTCAGCAATCAAAAACCGATGCAAATCGATTTGCTTAAGAAGTATGTGAAACAGCCATTACTAGCCAATCAATTGCAATTTGGCTTAAAGCATTCTGGAATGATCGATCAAGGAATCCATGTCAATATGACTGATGATGGAAGCGTTGACCATGACGGTAGTGTATTAGATTACTCACGCTTGAATGATATGACTATCCAGGCGTGGTCTCCTTACCAATACGGATTTTTTGAAGGAGTATTTATTGGAAATGAAAAATTCCCTGAGTTGAATCAAGTATTGGATAACTTAGCTGAAAAATACGGAACGACTCCGACCGGTTTAGCAGCGGCGTGGATCTTGCGTCATCCTGCAAATATGCAAGTAATTGCTGGAACGATGAATCCTGGAAGGATCGAAGAAATTGCGAAAGCGTCAGAAATCCAATTAACGCGCGAAGATTGGTATGAACTTTATCGTGCAGCAGGAAATATCCTTCCTTAAACAATATGGAGCCGTTAGTCAGTTGAGGTTGATCTAACGGCTTTTTTACATAGAATAAAGCACAAAAACGAATAAAGAAAGGAAGAAGAACATGGCGACATATAAAGAGCTGTTGAAAGCAGAGAAAAAAGCATTGAACAAGCTTTTTGTGAGGGAACTTTCCAATGTTAGGAAAGAAACTCATGAACTTGATCAACTACAAAAAGCGATCGTGCTCCACATTAATAATGGGAATAGCAAAGATAGAACAACTTCAGATCAAAAATACGTAGACAGTCAGATCGTTGATTTGTTGCATCAATATAGGAAAAAGATAGATGATCATTTACCGAGATTACGCAGGGTGAAACAAATTGAAAAAGATATCAATTACGCCAAAAAATATCCCTATTATAGGGGTAGCCATACATTCAAAAGACTGAACTATGAAGCAGGGTGGACTAAATGGAAATTGGAGAATGCTGAAGAAATATACTATCCTTCTCAGTTGAAAACGTATATCGAGCGCTTGAAAACCACTTATAATGGCGTTCACCTAAATACAGCTATACCTGTACATCCAATGAAAAATAAACTATATCCAGGTACATATACCAAAAACAATTCCCTTAGCCGAAGAGTCCTATATACGCAAAAAGCTCGATTGAATAAAGAAGTGACAGAACAAATAAAAGTGATTGAAAAAAGTAAAAAGAAGTTAGATGAAATTAACGCAAATATTCTCAATAGCTGTAAAGACATTGGCAGAACGATCAGTGAGCTTGAAGCATTGAAGCATCAGAAGTTGTGTGTCGAGCATAGCAAGGATTTTGTTACATACATCGATCAATTTGTGACTCTGGATCAAGTAAGAACTAAGCTTCACCAAACAAGAATAGCGTTGGTACATCATACATCCTTGAATACAGAGAATAAAATAAAGTATATCAATGCTAGTCAAACACTCAAAAAAGTCGACTACACACAAGAGTCGTTTATTGGAAATCTTCAATTGGCGCTTGAAAAGTATCAAGCTCCCCAAATCCTTGGTTTTTATGATGCTTATACGGATCGAAGCAGTCGAGAAAGGATAGATGATGCGTTAAGAAAAAAGGATAAGCTCTTAGCGAAAGTCAATAAAGAAAAAGAAGTTGTCGAGAATACACAACCACCAAAAAAAGAGCAAGAAACTCTTAATCATCCGGTGATAGAACGTGCTCAAAGTAATCAGTCGATCAACTCTCGGCGACTTGGTGTCGTCATCAATCAAGCAGTCGCTAACAGCACGAATGAGTCCTATATAAAAAGAAATCGGGAAACAGCTAAAAAAGTTGACCGACCTGATAGGAGCTCGACGCTCTAAGAGTACGGGTCGCTCATTTTTATAATCAACTACGTAAATACCCTTAAAAACGAACAATGGGCAAAAAAACAAAATCTGCGAGGAAATACTGATTTTGTTTTTTTGTTTGCTTTTTCTCTTGATTTTTTATTTAAATTAGGTTAAATTACATAGGGCGCTAAAAATAAGTGCTTTGAAAGTAAATAATGTTCGTGTTTTACTGTATTCGAACATCAGGAGGATGATGTCAATGAAAGTATTTGATTACGAAGATATCCAACTAATTCCTAATAAATGTATCGTGAATAGCCGTTCAGAGTGTGATACGACCGTTACTCTAGGAAAACACACATTCAAGATGCCTGTAGTACCGGCGAATATGCAGACGATCATCGATGACTCGATCGCAGAATTTCTAGCAGAAAATGGCTATTTCTATATCATGCACCGTTTTGATGAAACGGCAAGAATCCCATTTGTCAAAAAAATGAAGGAACGCCAATTGATTAGTTCGATCAGTGTTGGGGTGAAAAAGGAAGAGTATTCTTTTGTAGAAGAGTTAGCCAAACAAGGTTTAACGCCAGACTATATCACAATCGATATTGCACATGGTCATTCAAATTCTGTCATTGAAATGATCCAACATATCAAAGCGCATTTGCCAGAAACCTTTGTGATTGCTGGAAATGTCGGTACACCAGAAGCAGTCCGTGAATTAGAGAATGCCGGTGCTGATGCCACGAAAGTCGGCATTGGACCTGGGAAAGTATGTATCACTAAGATCAAAACAGGCTTTGGTACTGGTGGTTGGCAACTGGCGGCTCTTAGATGGTGCGCAAAAGCAGCAAGAAAACCGATTATTGCTGATGGTGGTATTCGTACGCATGGTGATATTGCGAAATCAGTACGCTTTGGTGCAACGATGGTAATGATTGGCTCGCTTTTTGCAGGACATGAAGAATCACCTGGAGAAACAAAAGTGGAGAATGGTGTCGTATATAAAGAATATTTCGGTTCTGCATCAGAGTTCCAAAAAGGTGAAAAGAAAAATGTCGAAGGTAAGAAAATTTGGATCCAACATAAAGGATCATTAAAAGATACACTGATTGAAATGCAGCAAGATCTACAGTCTTCGATCTCCTACGCAGGTGGAAGAGACCTTGAAGCTATTCGAAAAGTAGATTATGTAATCGTGAAAAATTCGATTTTCAATGGAGATACGATCTAAAGAAGATCGATGAAATAAAAACGGAGATAGCAGAAAGTGGTCTTCGATAAATAAGGAAAATTCAGAGGAGTTGTTTTTCAAATTCCTAAGAATCTTATGTTATTGACACAAAGCAGTGGTTAGTTCCGATTTAGAGGGTGCGACAAAGGTGATTTTTCCTTTTATCGTGCTCTTATTTTTTATTTTCTGTTTCTTTCTACGGGAAATCCGTTAAAATAAAGAAAAAAACTGGAGAAAAAATATGTGGAAAGAAATAGATAAAATGAAGGGACCGATCTATCGGCAAATGATGGATCAGATAATGAAAAATATCGAAAATGGCAATCTAGCTCCTGGGGAAAGATTGCCTTCTGAGAGAAAATTGGCGGCTGCTTTTAGGACGAATCGGACAACAGTGGTACGTGCGTTGGATGAATTACGTGATCTTGGAGTTCTTACTAGTCGACAGGGAAGTGGACGCTATGTCAATCAAACGGAATGGGGAAAGTTTTCTGTTCCACGAATCAATTGGCGTGAACTTTTTTCTCAGCGCTATGAGCAAGTAGATGACTGGTATGAAGAACGGATCAAGGAAGCAAAAAAACAACCAGATTTTCTGGATCTTTTCTCCAGTGAAATGCCAAATAAACTATTGCCTGATGTACAATTTCCGGCACATACGATGGCAGAAATGATCACTGAAGAGCAAAAAATGACGGATCTAGGTTATCTTCCATTAGTAGAAAAAATTAAAGGATATTTAAGTGACGAGTTTCAATTTGATTTTTCCCGCACACAGTTATTAGTGACGGTGGGGGGGCAACAAGCTATTTTTTTGATTTTACAAACACTTCTCGCCAATGGAGATGCAGTAGCAGTCGAATCACCTTCCTTTTTCTATCGTTTGGCTTTGTTTAGAGCAACAGGGACTAGGCTATTTGGTATTCCGATGGATGATGAAGGGATAGATTTGGCTATTTTAGAAAAGTCCATCCAAAAAAATAAAATCAAAGCTGTACTAGTCAACCCTAATTTTCAAAATCCTACCGGAAAAGTCATGTCGCAAAAACGGCGAAATGATTTAGTCGTACTATGTAGGAAGTATCAGGTCCCAATCGTTGAAGATGATGTTTTTAGTGATCTTTCGTTTCAGGAAGTTGAAAAAAGCCCTGTTTCTATCCATTCACTCGATCCTGAAAATGTTCTATATGTTGGTTCTTTATCTAGATTACTTGGGAATACGACGAAAATCGGTTGGATAATCGGCCCGCAAACGTTGATTTTCAAATTAGCCAAAGCACAACAAATGATGGAATTCTCCATGAGTATCTTTACACAAATTGCTGCTACTGCAGTTTTCGAAGAAAGTTATGATGCGAAACTAGTACTTGTGCGTAAAAAACTGCAGGAAAAAAGTTTGTTGTTGCAGAAATGGGCACAGAAGCAGAACTTTTTCAATGTTTGGCCAATCAAAGGTGGATATTATGCCTGGGTAACATGGGAGGGAAAGAAAATGACGGCAGAAATTGCAAGTGAAGTGGTGGCAAAAGGGTTGGGCGTAGCCCCTAGTTGGTTATTTGGTCGGGAGACGAATGGGATAAGGATCAATTTCAGCAGACTTGACCAAGATCGAATGATTGTTTTTGCCAAACGAATGGAAGAATTGTCAGGTTGGTTGCAACCATAAACAAAATGAAGGAATAAATAGTGCAACAGTTTGGAAAAAACCTGACTGTTGCTTTTTAGTTGAAAAAAATGCACATATAGGAGTAAATTAGAATATAAGTGTTTGTTTATTTTATCACTAATATCTTTAGAAGCTTTTGCTTGGTTCGTTAAAAAGGTATAACAATAAGCTTTGTTAATAGTAACAGCTAGTATAGTGAGGGCGAAAAAAACAAGCGATAATGGCAAAAAAATGTAAACCGCTTTCTTGATTGTGATTGGCTTCACTAATATTGTAATAAAGCGGATATCCATAATTTTTTTAAATCGTGAAAATTTGGGCTTTAAGCTTGTGTTTCTTAATGATACGTGATAATTTATAAATGAAGACGGTTAAATAGTGATACAGATTATATCACTGTTTCAATCGCAGAAAGATGAGATTTTCTTATAGATGAGAGAGGAATGTGTGATAATGGCAAACAAGAAAGCACTTATCGACTTCAATGCATTATTAGAAGAAGTCAATTCAGATTTTCCAGTATACCAAGCACTAGACCAAGATGGTAAAGTAGTAAATGAAAACCTTGTTCCTGATTTATCAGATGAACAATTAGTTGAATTGATGACGAATATGGTTTGGTCTCGTGTTTTAGATCAGCGGTCAACCGCTTTGAATCGTCAAGGACGTTTAGGATTTTTCGCCCCAACAGCAGGACAAGAAGCAAGTCAGCTTGCAAGTTCATTTGCATTTGATAAAGAGGATGTATTGCTCCCAGGTTATCGTGATGTCCCTCAATTGGTTAAACATGGTTTACCTTTATCACAAGCATTCTTGTGGTCACGCGGACATGCGGCAGGAAACTTTTATCCAGAAGAATTGAAAGCTCTACCACCACAAATCATCATTGGCGCACAATATGTTCAAGCGGCTGGTGTAGCACTTGGCTTAAAGAAACGTAATAAGAAAAATGTAGTGTTCACTTACACAGGTGATGGCGGTTCTTCACAAGGAGATTTCTATGAAGCAATCAACTTCGCTGGTGCTTACCATGCCAACGCGGTATTCTACATTCAAAATAATGGTTTCGCTATCTCGACTCCTCGTGAAAAGCAAACAGCTGCTAAAACACTAGCACAAAAAGCTGTCGCTGCTGGTATTCCAGGTATCCAAGTTGATGGCATGGATCCATTAGCAGTTTATACCGTATCTAAGATGGCACGCGATTGGGCAGTAAGTGGTAATGGCCCTGTGTTGATCGAAACGTTAACTTACCGTTACGGACCACATACATTATCGGGAGATGATCCAACACGTTACCGTACGAAAGATACGGATGACGAGTGGCAGAAAAAAGATCCATTGATCCGTTTCCGTAATTATTTGACTGAAAAAGGATTATGGTCAGAAGAAAAAGAAGAACAAGTTATTGAACAAACAAAAGAAGAAATCAAAGCAGCAATTGCAGAAGCTGATAAAATACCAAAACAAAAAGTATCAGATTTCTTGAAAAATATGTTTGAAGTTTCTCCTCAAACAATCAAAGAACAAATTGCAATCTATGAAGCGAAGGAGTCGAAATAATCATGGCACAAAAAACAATGATTCAAGCAATCACAGATGCCTTAGCGTTGGAACTAGAAAATGACGAAAATGTTGTCGTTTTTGGTGAAGATGTCGGTAAAAACGGTGGGGTATTCCGTGCAACAGAAGGATTGCAAGAAAAATTTGGCGAAGAACGCGTTTTTGACACTCCTTTAGCGGAATCAGGAATCGCTGGACTTGGATTTGGATTAGCTCTTGAAGGATTCCGTCCGGTACCAGAAATCCAGTTTTTCGGATTTATTTTTGAAGCAATGGATGAAGTCGTTGCACAAATGGCACGTACAAGATACCGCATGGGCGGAACAAGAAACTTACCGATCACGATCCGTTCACCATTCGGCGGAGGTGTCCATACACCAGAACTTCACTCAGATAATTTGGAAGGATTGATCGCTCAGTCACCAGGAATTCGCGTAGTCATCCCATCAAATCCGTACGATGCAAAAGGACTATTGATTTCAGCTATCCGTAGTAATGACCCAGTCGTCTACTTGGAACATATGAAACTATACCGTTCGTTCCGCGAGGAAGTACCAGATGAAGCGTATGAAGTACCTTTGGATAAAGCTGCTGTCACACGTGAAGGTTCCGATATTTCGATCATCACATATGGTGCAATGGTTCGTGAAGCAATCAAAGCAGCAGACAATCTTGCAAAAGAAGATATTTCAGTAGAAATCATCGATCTACGTACGGTAGCACCATTGGATGTCGACACGATCATTCAATCTGTTGAAAAAACTGGTCGTGTTGTAGTTGTGCAAGAAGCACAAAGACAAGCTGGCGTAAGTGCACAAGTGATTTCTGAAATCTCAGAACGCGCGATCCTTTCTTTAGAGGCACCAATCGGCCGTGTTGCAGCACCAGACACTGTCTTTCCTTTTGGACAAGCAGAAAATATCTGGTTACCTAATGCTGCTGATATTGAAGCAAAAGTGAAAGAAATCGCAGAATTCTAAGAAGAGGGGACGTAATTAAATCATGGCATATCAATTTAAATTACCTGATATCGGTGAAGGTATCGCAGAAGGTGAAATCGTCAAATGGTTTGTTAAAGCAGGAGATACGATCAATGAAGATGATACTTTATTAGAAGTACAAAATGATAAATCAGTTGAAGAAATTCCTTCTCCAGTAACAGGAACAGTCAAAAATGTTCTTGTACCAGAAGGCACAGTAGCAAATGTAGGGGATGTATTGGTAGAAATCGATGCTCCTGGACACGAAGATAACGAGGAAAGCGGTGGCGATGCTGGTGTAGCAGCCAAAGAGCAAACACCAGAACAGCCTGCAGCTGAACCGACTGCTGATACTGAAACACAAGCGACAGATGGTGGCGTGTTTGAATTCAAGTTGCCTGATATCGGTGAAGGTATCGCAGAAGGTGAAATCGTCAAATGGTTTGTTAAAGCAGGAGATACGATCAATGAAGACGATACTTTATTAGAAGTACAAAATGACAAATCAGTTGAAGAAATTCCTTCTCCAGTAACAGGGACAGTCAAAAATGTTCTTGTACCAGAAGGCACAGTGGCAAATGTAGGGGATGTATTAGTTGAAATCGATGCCCCTGGTCATAACACTGCTCCATCAAGTGCAAAACCAGCTGCACCTACTTCTGAAAAAGTCGAAACATCGGGATCAGCCGCTGTTGTCGAAGTTTCAGACCCAGATAAACGTGTGTTAGCGATGCCGTCTGTTCGTCAATTCGCTCGTGAAAAAGATGTTGACATCTCTCAAGTGACGGCTACAGGAAAAGGCGGACGTGTGACAAAAGAAGATATTGAAAACTTCATTTCTGGTGGTGGGGCTTCTGCAAAAGCAGCAGCACCTGTAAAAGAAACTGCTCCTGCTGAAAAAGCTGAAACAAAATCAGCGAAACCAGCTCAAGCATTCAAGTCAAATCTAGGTGATCTAGAAGAACGCGTAGCATTGACTCCTACACGTAAGGCTATTGCGAAAGCCATGGTCAACAGCAAACAAACAGCGCCTCATGTGACGTTACATGATGAAGTTGAAGTTTCTAAATTGTGGGATAACCGCAAACGATTCAAGGAAGTTGCAGCAGCCAATGGAACAAAACTTACTTTCTTGCCATACGTGGTGAAAGCATTGACAGCTACAGTGAAAAAATTCCCTGTCTTGAATGCTTCGATTGATGATGCAAAACAAGAAATCGTGTATAAAAATTACTATAATATCGGTATCGCTACAGATACAGATCATGGGTTATATGTGCCAAACGTGAAAGATGCAGACCGCAAAGGAATGTTTGCTATCGCTGACGAAATCAACGAAAAAGCAAAACTAGCTCATGATGGAAAACTATCTGCTGATGATATGCGTAATGGAACGATCACCATCAGCAATATCGGTTCAGTTGGTGGCGGCTGGTTTACTCCAGTAATCAACTATCCAGAAGTAGCGATCTTAGGTGTCGGTACAATTGCACAACAACCGATCGTGAATGGTGAAGGTGAAATCGTCGTAGGTCGAGTAATGAAACTTTCTCTAAGTTTCGATCACCGGATCGTTGATGGTGCGACAGCACAACAAGCAATGAACAATATCAAACGTCTTTTAGCTGATCCAGAGCTATTAATGATGGAAGGATGATAAACAAATGGTAGTTGGAGATTTTGCTGTAGAATTAGATACAGTTGTAATCGGTGCGGGACCTGGCGGCTATGTAGCAGCCATCCGCGCTGCTGAAATGGGTCAAAAAGTTGCAATCATCGAAAGAGAATATATCGGTGGCGTTTGTTTGAATGTCGGCTGTATTCCTTCAAAAGCATTGATTGCTGCAGGACACCATTATCAAGAATCACTTGATTCCACTATTTTTGGTGTAACAAGCGAAAATGTTACTCTTGATTTTGAAAAAACACAAGATTGGAAAGAAAACAAGGTAGTTAAAACACTTACTTCAGGTGTTGGATTCTTACTAAAAAAACACAAAGTAGAAACGATTGAAGGAGAAGCTTTCTTCGTGGATGATCATACATTGCGTGTGATCCATCCAGATTCAGCACAAACGTATTCATTTAACAATGCAATCATTGCTACTGGTTCACGCCCTATCGAAATTCCAGGATTCAAATTTGGCGGACGTGTACTTGATTCGACTGGCGGTCTAGCATTGAAAGAAGTACCTAAGAAGTTTGTGATCATCGGTGGCGGTGTCATCGGTGCGGAACTCGGTGGTGCGTATGCAAATCTTGGAGCCGAAGTAACGATTCTTGAAGGTTCGCCACAAATCTTACCAACTTATGAAAAAGATTTGGTGAAACTAGTGGAAGACGACTTTAAGAAAAAAGGAGTAACCGTCGTAACCAATGCCATGGCAAAAGAAGCAGTGGATAATGGCGATAGCGTAACAGTCAAATATGCTGTTGACGGGAAAGAAGAAACTGTGACGGCTGATTATGTCATGGTAACAGTTGGTCGCCGTCCAAATACTGATGACATGGGCTTAGAACAAGCTGGTGTTGAAGTTGGCGAACGCGGATTGATCAAAGTGGATAAACAAGGGCGTACGAATGTTCCGAATATATATGCGATCGGCGATATCGTACCCGGTGCAGCATTAGCCCATAAAGCAAGCTATGAAGCGAAAATTGCAGCTGAAGCTATCTCAGGCAAAAAGGTAGCTGTCGACTATAAAGCAATGCCGGCAGTTGCATTTACGGATCCTGAATTGGCTTCTGTTGGAATGACGATCAAAGAAGCAAAAGAAGCTGGACTAGAAGCGACTGCTTATAAATTCCCATTTTCTGGAAATGGTCGTGCCTTGTCACTTGCGAAAACTGAAGGCTTCATTCGTTTAGTCACAACAAATGACGATAATGTGGTTATTGGCGCACAAATCGGTGGTGTTGGTGCCAGCGATATGGTGTCAGAATTAGCTTTAGCCATTGAATCAGGAATGAATGCGGAAGATATCGCTTTAACTATCCATCCACATCCATCACTTGGAGAGATCACAATGGACGCATCAGAACTAGCATTAGGATTACCAATCCATATTTAACTATTTCAGGCATTCCTTACAGATCGGTGAGGAATGCCTTTTTCGGTATGATGGTTATCTGTGAGTCAATCGAAAACTGCTAGAGATGAGGACGGGTATAATCATTCTTTTGATTTCAAGCATGATGATGTGATCTCAATGTGAAGGAATTCTAGGTCAGCGTCACAAGTAAAACTGTAAGATTTGAAGGGATTCGTGTCGATGCAAGTGTTGCAATGACTATTATTAGAGTAAAAAATAAACGGAAACTGTCATAACATGGTGGTTAGTGTTTCAATCAATGTTAGTAAAAATTAAAAACGAGGATTGTGGATCAATTTTGCTTCTTGAAGAGAATGAAATGTTCGCCTGTTAAGTTCTTACTTTTATATATAAAAAAGCTTCTATTGTTTTGTATTGTCCCATGCGTAACCAGTTTTAGAAAGTGATTGAATAATTGGATATTCTTCGAAAGACTTTCTAAAATCAAATGAAGTAAATTGAGAGGTTTGATTCGTATGAAACATGACTGCTCGAAATAATGGATGTGCTTGGATAGCCCTATTTACGAACACGGTACAAGGTAACAATACGATATTCGTATCGAAGAATGTGTATTGCGCTTAATCATTCATTGAGTGAAACATGAAAATGGCAATCGATTTTTTGGAATTAGAATATCCTCCTCCAATTGGATATTTATTTTTTGAAGTGCTTTGATTTGAAGCGCCGTAATAATCGTATTACCAATGATTTTTACTTCGGAATATTGTTTTATCCAACGAGAAATGAATTGTTGTTCAATTAATTGACTTGTTTTTTTCTTAGTAAGAACTTTAATTTAAAAAAAAATAAAAAATAGAACTTATGCCTATCCAGTACAATGATAGTATGTCTGTAAAGTTCTTAAAAGAAAGCGCTATCTAAAATGGCATGAATGAGTTAAAAGTTGAAAAAGAAAAACTTACTAAAAAGATAGCATGGAATGGAAAAAGTAATGTCTAGAAAAAGTTTATCATTTGAGGATACGAATAAATATTTTTAAAATTTGGAGGGAAGCAAGTGAATAAAAAGCAGATTGAGAAAATAGTGTTACGGAATTTTTTTGTAGGTGGATATAATGATAGCCATGAATATGCAAAAAGAAATCGGATGTCTATGCAAACTTTGAGGAATCTATTATTAAAAAACAAAGCAACTCCTGAAATGAAAGCTGAAAGATATGTTGAACAATTAGCACGGCAATTGCCTGAATTTCTATCTCAAAATTCTAATTGTGATCTGATAGTTCGTAAAATTTTCTATGAAGATAGTGAATTACCATTCACTGAAATAGAGCAGGAAATATTAAAATCTTTTCATAAAAAAGTAGATTTTGAACAAATCAATCAATTTGATGAGTTGTTACCCGATGCGCTAATATCTAGTGAAATTAGCCTTACCTATCTTTCAGACAGGACAGGGAAATCAGTAAAGGAAATAAAAGAAAAACTAACTAATGATATATTCGGTCATTTTTTAACCCCGTTTGCAAATGAATATGGGTTAGAGAGAATCAAAAAAACAATAGATGATTTATTAACTAGTGAAAACCAAAGTTTTTATGTGAATCATGTTCCGGGAGATGTAGTAGCATTTATTATTTCGCAAACAGATAGTAAAATTAAGCAAATTAAGCAAAATTATCCAGAAATAGATCATTGGTTAATTAAGTTATTCGAAGATAATAAAGACAATGTTAGATTTAAAAATTTAAGGGGAGGAAATTTTTCTTTCAAAAGTAAGTATGATAATGATCGTTCTTTTTAAAAGTGATGAATAAGATTAGGTTTATTTTTTCTAAGAATGGAGACAAAGGAAGTTCGTGGATACACAGATTATTCATTATTTTTATCATATTCCCTTGGAAATTATTATTAAATGAGACCGTCTTTGTTCTAGGTCTATTCTTAGAATATCGCATTTATAAATAAGATTGATTTTCACTAAAGGAGAAAAGCGATCAAGTAGATGAAATGGAGAAGAAGAAAATGAATAATGAAAATGTAGTAATTGTTTACGATAATTCCAAAAATAGAATGACTGATTTGAAAACATATGAATCACTCAAAATAAAACCAGATTTTCAAAATGAATACTTAGAAGCCGTTCACCGGGCATATAATTATTTTTTTGATGAGTCACAGTTTATTACAAGACAGTTATTTGAAAAAAACTTACCAGATCCAATGATAGAAGAAGCAGACTTACTAAATGAAAGAAAATCTTTCGTAAAAAATAAAATTACTGCATTCTATAAATTCTTTGATTTTGCTCTTATGGCTAGAGAAACTGGTTATTTTTGTGGTAAAGAGTTTCAATCCCTAGATGAAATGAGAGAATGTTTTTTTGGGAATTTTCTTACATTTTTAACTGAAGATGAAAAAAATTTACCTTATTGGGAAGAATTTATGAAAGTAACAAAATGGTATAAAGATTTTAATCTTTCAGAAATCAAGAAAAAAGACTATATAGCTATAAAAGCCCTATTCAAGCGTTCAGAAGATCGATTGAGTCTTGATATGGCAAGGATTACTAAAGCTATCCACGTTACTGTTTTATGGGGCACTGATAGTGATTATGAAAAGATTATTTCAGGTGCAGACCTTTCACCATTTGCTAATAATATTCGCTATATTTATCTTGTGCCAGAACTAAAAAATAAGGTGAAATTTTATAAGGGTGAAGAAGAAATTGACGCACCATGGAAACAGCAGTCAGAAGTTTGGGGAGCATGTATACATAGATTTAATTCTGGGCTAACAGTAGACCATGATTACGTAGACAAAGGAATTAAAAGTGGAGATAAAGGGAAACCTAACAAATTGGGAGAAAAAAAAGATTATTTCAACCTCTCTATAAAAAAACTATTGATTCATGATGCAAACATAGAACCTAATCAACACTATGTAAACGGTTTTGGTGAAGTTTGTAGATTAAAAAAAGAAAGAGAGCAAGTTGAAATCAGTTTTTCAAATGAATATTGTCAAGCATTTTTGGAAGCGGTTGAAAAAAGCCTGATGGATATAGAAATAGGAGAGGAAACCAATCCATTTGTTTCAAATAGTTCAACAGAGTGTAGCAGAAACAGCAACATTCAAAGTCTTTTATCCAAATATTTTACAAAGAAACAAATGGAATATCCATTTTGGGATAATTTTTTCAATTAATTCCCCAGTATGAGCAATTTAACCTACCGTATTTATCAAGACGTGATATTGATAAGTTACCCGATTTCCTTAAACATTCTGAATGGCGAATCTCTTTGGACATGGTGAATTTATGTCAAAATGAAAGGATTTGTTTTATTTGCGATAAAAATTTTGATTATCTCAATCATGTAATAAAAGGAAACTCTTGCTCTAATTTAGCGAATGCAATGAGGTATGTTTACCATCATTCGAAGTTAAAGGAAAAAGTTAGATTCTATGATGGGGAAAATTTTAACAAAGCACCTTGGGAAAAAAATCCGATAGCTTGGAAAAAATGTGTAAAAAAATTCTATTCAGGCTTATCAATTTCAAGAGATTCATATGATCATTCTAACAATGACAAGAAAGAACAAAAGCAAATCAGCAAACAAAAAAAAGTAATGGAATTTGAATTAAAACCATTAGTTTCTCTACATTCTTCATCAGATAAAAAAGAGATCAATGAGTTACGAGGGAGAAATCTTGATGACCTAGTAGAGAAGCAAGAAAATAATACGAAAACAACAGGCAAAACCACCAATTTAAAATTATATAAAAGTCAAAAGTACCGCAACGCTCGTTAGTATAAGAAGTTCCTGAAACTCAATAATTTTGAAAAGTGAAAAAATTTCTATGCTTAAAAAAACACTTTTACCAAAAATCCAAGGTTAATTAAAATAATTTAGTAATAATAAAGGTGGTCTTAAATGAATAAGCTAACTATCCATTTTGCAAATGAAGTAAAAGAATTTGAACAAGATGATCGTTCACTAAAACCAATCGTTCCAAACAGATATTTAACTATACTACTTGAAGGATTTAAAAAGGCGATGTCTGAAGTAACGTACGTTGATCTTACACAAGAAGAAACGATGAAATCTATTGAAAAAAGAAGGGAAGATAGACATTCTACTTCATCTGTGAATGATGAGAATGTTCCTTTCAAGACGGTTAATCAAACTAGCACAGTCAGGTATTATTATTTTTGTGATTTGCAATTTACAAAAATAGAAAATTTGAGAGAGTATTTTTTTAAACACTATACTACTTTTTTATCACCGGAAGACAGAAACTTGCCTTATTGGAAAGAATTTCATCAGGCAGTGGACACTTATAAAAATTTTGATTTATCAAACTTGAAACTCAAAAATCGAATTGAGTTGTCAGAATTATTTAAAAAATATGAGCTACTAGTTACGTTAAAAATGACAGAAAAAATCCAGGATGCCTCAATTAAATTTTCTCAAGTCAAGCAGATAGACGATAAAAACATCATACTTGGAAAAGATAACTCTCCGTTAGCTGTTGGACTTAGATATATTTATCATTCGCCTGAATTAAAACAGAAATTTTCTTTTTTCATGGGAACGAATCTGATTGATTCTCCTTGGGTGACGAACCCTTCGCTATGGGAAACTTGCCAAAGAGATAAGGAAGCTCGAGTCGCTATTGATGAAGCAAGCAACCGTATACAAACTGCTAAAGAAAATAAGCTAGCTGGTGTTAAATTATTAGATAAGAGGAATCGAATAGTAGTCTATAAAAGTGGCAATGATCCTAAAAACACCCAAATGGAAGGATACAATAATTTATATATGATGGAGGGAGAGGATATACAGTCTTCAAACAAATATAGCCAAGCGATTATGAAAGCCTATGACAATTATTTAAATAAAGTAAGTTTTTCGAAAGTCAAGTCCATAATCCTGTGTAAAATACTATACAATGTTTTACCGGTCTCTCATTGATCAAACTTAATATATTTTC
>NZ_QPTY01000024.1:0-48931 GCF_005236045.1 Enterococcus sp. VV15 | reverse complement strand
GATTGAACGGTATAAGCTTCGTCCGCATGTGCAGATGTACCCATAAAGAATAGAGCGCCGGCAGCCAAAGTTGTTCCTAAAAATAATGTTTTAAGTGATTTCATGTAAAATCTCCTTCGTCGTTTTAAAAAGTATTTGTTGTGTTCAACGAGGAATACTTTAACACGTGGAAATATTTCATAGGTAATAGCTTCATAACACTTTGTGACAAATCTTCATTTTTTGTAACAAACAGGTTATCGGAAAATGTGAATAAAAATGAGAAAAAAGCCATAAAGTTTTATTATAGGGGCGGATGTGGGCTATTAAAATTAGAAAGTAATCAAAGGTAAAAGTTCAATAAAACACTTTTTTTCTAAAAAAAATGAGTAAAAATAGTCAAAACAGCGTATTTTTTTTTTAATTTGAAGGAGGATGTTACAATGAAAGAAACAAGGAGGCGATGATATGAGTAATAGATATTCAAAGATAATGGTAGCGGTGGATGGATCAAAGCAAGCGGAAAAGGCATTTTTGGAAGCCCTTGATTTAGCGAAAGATAATGAAGCAGAGTTAATCATTGTTTCTATTATCAATAAAGTGGAGTTAACACATAGTGCTTATGCCTTCTCAAAGATCTATGCAGAAGAGAAACAAAAGATCGAAGTTGAAATGTTAAAAAAAATCCACGATGCAAAAGAATATGGTTTGACTGAAATCCATGCGATTGTTGAGACAGGTGACCCACGACAGTTGATTGCTACTGTTTTTCCAACACAAGAAAATGTGGATTTGATCGTGATGGGAGCTACCGGAAAAGGTGCAATCCAACAGGCATTGGTTGGATCGACAGCTTCCTTTGTCGTTGCTCATGCCTCTTGCAGTGTATTAGTAGTGAAATAAAAGAGGGAGGGAATTATCATGGTACGTCCACAAGAAGTAAAGGCACCAAAGGAAAAAATCGAAGTGCTTGCTATTTTAGAAGATGGCACAAAAACAAGAAAAGGCTATTCCGTTGCTTTAGTCAAATGGTATGCAAAAAAAGCAATCGCTATAAGATGGGATGGGGACGATGCACAGGACAAAGGATTCCCAGTAACAGTAAATGGGTACCATCCTGCATGGTTCGTTTTACCAGATAAATTAACGGAACTTTATAGTAAAGATTACAAAGAATTGATAAATACGATGCGATTTATTGAGGATTTGGACAAATAGAAAAGAAGAGCGTGGGACAAAAGTGTTTCTTACTTTTGTCCCACGCTCTTTCAGGAGTAAAAAATGAAAAAGGTTATTTGGGATGAGTAAACTATATGGATCCAACCTTAAATCTAGCTTAAAAAAAGTTCGTTTTAAGAATGAAAAAATCTATCGTTATACGTAAAAATAGTTAGATGTCTTGGATCAAACAGGCCCATCCAACTATTCTTTGAATTTGCTATATATTACTTTTGCTTTTTATATAAGTAGAAAATCCAAAGAATCAGAAGTAAAGAAGATATCAATAGTCCTGCGGTATTCTTCATCAGGGCAATGGGCGTTTCCCAATGTCGAAAGGAAAAGATTTGATAAGTGAAGTAAGCGCAAGGGAGGCTGGCAATTAAAATGGAAAATTTTTTCTTCGTCCATTTTATGTAGTAAAAAAGGATGCTCAACATGATAAAAAAAGGAATATAAAATATCAGTTGTCCGATTGTAATCATATAACGCCTCCTATTTATTTAAAATCCCTGATACAAAATAACACTTTGTGAGATTATACGCAAGCTATACGTGGAAGTTTTCTTTATAAATGTTGTTTTTTTCCTTCTTTTGATTATCTCCTCTGTTCTTGCTATAATTATGTCGAAAGAAAGGATGAAAATTTCATGGATCAAGTAATGTTAGAAGTCGATTTACATTTAGTCAACAATATCCGCGTCATTTACTATCTTGTAAGTAACAGCGTAGAAAAGAGAGTATTAATCAACAAAATCAACGGGATATTAGCCAAAAAAGATGTTCATCATTTTAGTAATGGAGAAGATAGCTATTATAGTATTCCAGTTGAGAAAGTACTTTACACAACGGTGAATGTAAGGAAGGATCTCGACACAAAAACAGTCCACGACCCAATTTTTACCACTTATTGATGGGGAACGGAGGAAAACGATGAATCCATATGAAGCACTTATCCAGGATTTGATTGATGGGAAAATTGAGAAAATAGACGTCAATAGAGAAGATGTCATGCTCTTTCGTGAAGCATGGCTCAAATTAGAGGATCGTAAATATGTTGTAGGTAAAGCGCTACTCAATGGCAATGTAACTTATCATTATGATCCAACACGTTTATACTAAGTAAGCTGCTCGAAATAATCAGTACGAAAAAAGAAGATCCAACTGCCACAAAATGTTTCCTAATTTGTGGCAGTTGGATTTTTTTATGGAGATCGGGTTGTACATCTGTCTGTTTTTTGTTCTATTTCATCATGCACACCATTTTTTTGACAACAAACATCTGAATACATTTGTTTTTTTATGGAGTATCTGCTATTTTCTGAGCCAAAGTATGAGAGAAAATTACAACCATAGACGGATGAGCCTTTGTTTTTCTATTTATATAATGGAAAAGTAATCAACTAGGAGGGAAAAAAATGAAGGTATTAAAGATTTTTGTCGGCATTGCTTGTATGGCCGGTGTTATGTTATTTGGTTTAAAAATATATACGCAACATTCTCATAGCGAGATGGCAGGAGTCATGGATCAGCTAAATCCCCTTGTGACTAGGGGAGAAGTATATGTGAAAACCACGAAACCTGAAGAGGTCAACTCTTACGGTACAGCTAAATATGTTCAGACGGCTGCCGACAGTGACGGAAATGAACGGACAATCGAATATAATGGCATTTCAGTTTTAAAAGAGAACTGCTATTTAAAAATCACGAATAAAGGCGCACATATTGAAACATACGAAGAAATAGACAAACAAGCAGTACCAGAAAAAGCATTAGAAATCATTGTATAAACTATATTTTTATTATGTAAACCTAAGGATAGTTAAATCATAAAATCGTTGTTTTTTTGAAAAAACAAGCCAGATCATCTAAGAAATAGACGAAGCTATTTCGGATGATCTGGCTTATTTCGCGTAGTGGTGTGCTTTTACACTATTTTTATTGGGATGGCAGGGTTCGAACCTACAATTGCTTGATTCAGAGTCAAGTGCCTTACCAGTTTGGCTACATCCCATTCAATCAACAAAAATAGTTTAGCACTTAATTAAAAAAACGCAAGTTATTAATCTTTTGGGTAGAGCACTTCTTTAAGTAGGACTACTCGTTTCTCTATTTTTTTGATCAAACTAGACGGAAGAGAAATCAACGTTGCTGCAGATAATACTGTAGTAAGAAGCAGATATTCTTCCTGTTGGTTGCCGAGTATTTGATAAATTGTAGCTAAGCGTTCAATATACTCAAAGCGCGTATAACCAGTTCGAATGATCAGAAATTTTAAAAGATCGATCGCTTTTGAATAGTCTTTCTCAGAATAATAACTGAGAGCTTGACGATAAAGTTTTATTTCCAGCTCATTGAGAGAAGCAGGGCTATAGCGGTTTGTCCATTCTTTTACTGATACTTTTCGTTGAACATTCCCTTTGGTATCTCTAACAAAAATAATCGGCATGTCATTTGGGTCTATCTTTTTATGAATAAATCGTTCCATTTCCCTTGCTCCTTTCTCTTTTTCTTTAGCTAGAGTATAAGATACTTTCAAAAAAAATACTAGCTTTTCTTTAAAGTCAGCATTTGGCCGCCCATTGCCGTAAAAATTTTATTGAAATCGTTTATTGGAACAGCTCGATTTTTTTCTCCATAAGGATCATTGACATAGATCGTTGTATCATCATAACCTGTGACCACACAAGCGTGTATCAAAGGGGTTACTTTGACTTCACCATTATTGGTTGTCCATGTTGTGAAATCACTGTCAGTAGGCACCTGAAAATCAATAGTGACAGAAGTCCATACAGGTTCTTCTTTTTGCAACGCTTTTCTGATATCTTTCAAGGTCGCATCTGTTTTTGGTTCAGTATAATAATCTGTGCCGACGATTTCTTGAGCTAAAGTAGCAATAGGAGGAACATAGACGCCCATTGCCCAATCACCGCCAGTAATGTCACCAACGAAGCCTTCATTTGGATCACCGTGAGTACCGTCTGCATTGAAGACTGGGACATAAGTCAACTGATCTGCTAATTGGTTTTTCGTCGTAGTGTATCCATAATAAGATAAAAGCATCGAAAGGGAAGTTACTTCACATCCATTTTCTAAAGCGGGTGTATCAAATTGATTTTCTAAAGGAACATCAAGCAAGACTTCTTTTTTTTTTTGAGGAGGAGTTGCTGACTTGTTCTGCTGTGGAGAGAGAGGCTTTCTCACCCTCGTTTCGATGCAGGACATAGTACGTGCTAGAAAGAAAAATCAATGCTAGACTACCTAAAAACATGATTTTTTTTGCGTGGTTTTTTTTCATTAGAATACTTCCTTCGTCTAGTCTGACATATAGTATAATGGTTTTTATTTAAAAACAAATGAAATTTGACTTTTCTAATTAAAAAAGAACAAGTTTTTCTTAAGGGATAACGATTGTTCTGCAAAAAAAATAAAATATTTTGACTTGCCAACTGTTTTAATTGTGAAAACGAAATCAATACGCTATAATGCCAATAAGGTTAAAGAACAATTAATAAAAAACGAACTTTTAAAGACAATGAAAATTGAGATAGTATTACTACTTTTTTTGAGACTTATTCGTCTGTAAGAGTTTTAGCAGTTTAGGAGGATTTTGATGACGGAAGAAATGATCAATTTAGGAGAGCAATACTCATGTAAGCCAATCGGGTTTACACAGACAGTCGTTGGCGAAGTAGTTTCAAAAATGACAAACTGTGCCGTAGTCAAAGTTGCTCAATGCGCTTCTGAGGACCAAGATTTACTAGAAGAAAAAGCCAGCATGGTTGTAGCAAAATATGATACATTTGAATAAGAAAGAAAATTTGGACATGCAACAACAGGTTTGATGCTGCAAGTCCTTTTACTATGTAGCGGTTTATTTCTTTTTCTGGATGTGAGAAAAGGAAAGAGGTGTAGGTAAATGATTAGTCTATTTACGATATTATTGTTTTTATTTGTACTAGCGATGTGCTTGTTTCTTTGGCTTGTCCGTCGAGAAATCATCTATAAGACAGTTAGAAATCGCTGGGTATATTTAGTGGTACCTTTCTTAGCTATATTAGTGTTATGGTTTACACTTATCAGTGAACCAAGTGTAGATGATTTAGCGAAAGGGATTTTATCAGCATTAGTCTTCATTAGTTTTCTACTCGATAGTCGGGGAATAACGGAAGAAGGGTTAGTGTTAAATAGTTTTGATAAGCGAGGAGTGCCGTTTTCTGAAATCAACAAGATTGTTCTTTATCAACCCAAAGGTTCAAACGAAATTAAAATGAACTTTTTTCGTAATGGTTGGCGGGGGCCCCTAATGAAATTTTCTGTTTCAATGGAGGAATTAGTTCCTTTTTTGGCGCAACATCTAAATGAGGATGCTGAGATCGATATCATGATCGATTCAGATGAAGGATAGTGTGTTGTTGTGAACAAGCATAGAAGAGATCATGATTTAGAAATAACCTTAAAAAAGCTAGGTAGTTACGGTTTTCGTAACTACCTAGCTTTTTTCTAGTACTTAGTCAAATACGCGGAAACGATCTTCGTCATTCATGTATTCTTTTTCGCCAGCTGGTGTTTCTGGTGAACCGAATACTAATTGAGCGCGTAATTTCCAATTTGAAGGGATGTCCCATTCTTTAGCTACAGCGTCATCAATTACTGGATTGTAATGTTGTAAGTTAGCGCCTAGTCCTTGGTCTGCTAATGCAACCCATGTATTTGCAGTAGCGATCCCGTTTGATTGTTCTGACCAATCTGGGAAATTATCTGCATATAATTCAAATTGTTCTTGAAGTCCTTTGACTACATCAGTGTCTTTAAAGAATAGAACAGTTCCGTATCCGTTTTTAAATCCGGCTAATTTGTTTTGTGTGTTTGGGAATGCTTCAGCAGGTGTCAATGGACGAAGTGCTTCTTCAGTCATTTCCCATAGTTTTTCATGTGCATTGCCAAAAAGAATCACGGCACGAGTAGACTGTGCGTTGAATGCTGTTGGGCTTTCTTTGATTGCTTCTTTGATCAATGCAGTTAGTTCGTCATTAGATAAAGTGATGTTACGTCCTAAATGATAGATAGAACGACGGTTTTTCAATGTATTTGTAAAAGTTGTCATGTTAAAAATCTCCTTTGATTGCGTAGTGCATATTTTTTATGAGTACAAAAAGAAGTATATCATCTTACAAAAAGTAAGTAAAAAGAAATGCTCAGCAAAAAGAAATAAATTTTTTCTCTATGAAAAATGAAACGATCACAATAAATAAGGTGGCGGTTACATTGTGATTAAACGAGCTTCAGTTCGCTTTTTCAAGATTAACATCTATATAATTATTAAATTCGTATATGTCTTTTCTTATTATTTTCCAATCGTTTTTTACTGATTTTTATAGAAAATAAGTATATATTTCTAAAATAAGTTTTTTAGCTATTTTTTTCGGGAAGTGTGTATGTTATTTTCTGAAAATTTAAAGAATTGGGGTATAGATTATGGAAAATCAGCAAGACAAAAGCTTCTTCGGCCAGCCGAAGGGGTTGTCAACACTGTTCTTTACTGAAATGTGGGAACGATTTAGTTATTATGGTATGCGTGCATTACTTATCTACTATATGTACGATACCGTTACAAACGGGGGCCTTGGATTACCTCGTGCGTCAGCATTGGCGATCATGTCCATTTATGGTTCATTGATTTATATGTCAAGTATCGTTGGTGGTTGGGTTTCTGACCGCGTTCTAGGTGCGAAACGGACAGTGTTTTTCGGTGGTATCTTCATCATGATTGGACACATCGTTCTTGCTTTGCCATTCGGAGTTTCTACATTGTTTATTTCAATGGCTTTGATTATTATTGGTACAGCCTTTTTGAAACCAAATGTTTCAGGAATGGTTGGGCATCTCTATTCGAAAACAGACTTACGTCGTGATGCAGGTTTCTCTATCTTCTACATGGGGATTAACTTAGGTGCGATGATCGCTCCAATCATTGTAGGAACGCTTGGTCAAAATTATAACTACCATTTAGGTTTCTCACTAGCTGCTATCGGTATGTTCTTCGGTTTGTTGCAATATGTGATCCAAGGACGTAAAACGTTGGATGGTGTTGGAACAGTCGCACCAAATCCGTTGTCTAAAGAAGAACGTAAAGGGTTTATCCGCAACTTAGTGATCGCGTTGATCGTTATTGTAGCTATTTTTGGTGGTGCGCAAGTTACAGGACATTTAACAATTGATTTCTTTATAAATACAATCAGTGTCTTAGGTATTTTGTTGCCATTGTACTACTTTATCAAAATGTTAACTTCAAAAGATGTAACAACAGATGAAAAACCAAAAGTTTGGGCATACATCCCGCTATTTCTTGCAGCAATCATCTTCTGGTCACTACAAGAACAAGGTTCTTCGATTTTAGCGTTGTTTGCTAGTGAACGTACACAATCTACATTGTTTGGAATGACCATTCCAGCAAGTTGGTACCAATCATTGAATCCAATCTTTATTTTTGCACTAACACCAGTATTCGTCACGTTATGGACAAAATTAGGGAATCGTCAACCGTCAACTGTGGTTAAATTCTCTTTAGGACTACTATTTGCAGGGTTGTCTTTCTTATTGATGATGCTTCCAGGTATGCTTTATGGAACATCTGGTAAAGTTAGCCCATTATGGTTGATCGGTAGCTTCTTGATCGTGGTTATCGCTGAATTATGCTTATCACCAGTCGGTTTATCTGCGACAACAAAACTTGCACCAAAAGCATTTGAATCGCAAACGATTGCCATTTGGTTCTTAGCTGATGCTTCATCGCAAGCAATCAATGCGCAAATCGCTCGTTTCTACACACCAGGTACAGAATCAATGTACTTTGGAATTGTCGGTGTGGTAGCAATCGTTGGAGCTGTTTTACTCTTTACGATCAAAGAACCAATCAAGAAATTGATGGGATCGATCCATTAATCCATAAACATTAAAAAGAGGCAGTCGTTTATCGATTGTCTCTTTTTTTATTGTTCAAAATAGAGATGAAAGAACTAATGTTCACTCATTTTTGCTATAATAGATAAGAAACGGAATTCGATCATTAAGGAGGAGGAAAATGACTTTACAATTTATTCTTGGAACGAATCGGAAGGATCATCGCGGCACGTTGATCGCCGAAGCGGTGGAGTGGCTGGCGCAAGAAAAAGACCATCAAGTATTTTTCCTTGTACCTAATTATAATAAATTTGAACAAGAGCAAGAGATTTTGGCGCAGTTGCGTAAAGAAAATGGCAAGGAAACATTCAGCACAACGAACGTTCAAGTCTTTAGTTTTTATCGTTTAGCTTGGTATCTGTTAGCACAAACGACTCTATTGTCTGGCAATGAGCTTTCAGAAGCGGGTTCGGCAATGATTTTACGGCAAATACTGGAAAAAAACGAAGAAAAACTAACGATTTTTCGTGGGGAAATCAATAAAAAAGGCTTTATTCAACAATTGCAGGATCTTTACAATGAAATGCGTGTGGGAAATATTTCTCCAGTTGATCTAGTTCTTTTCAAAGAGGAGAGAACACCAAAGGAAGAAGACCAGCAATTGAAATTAAAAGACCTCCAGCTTATCTTCTCTGAGTTTGAGGAGGAATTGATGAAACGGGCGCTTAAGTTTGAAGATACTTTGACTGTTTTAGCGAGCTACATGAAGACGCTAGATATGAAAAATGTCCAATTTATCATCAGCGGTTTTTCTCGATTGAACGCACAGGAATACCAATTGTTGCAACTCATGATGGAAAAAGGACACTTAGTCGTGGATCTGGTACTTGATCGACCTTATATTGCCGAGATGCCAGAAGTACTGACTTTATTCCATGAAACTGGAAAACTGTATTTTCAGTTGATCAATAGCGCAAAAGAACGAAAAGTGCCGGTTTTTGTTGAAAAATATGCTGTCGATCGAGCACTGCCAACTGCATTGCAGAGTGTATTAACGGTCTGGGAAGATACTTCAAGCAATAAAAAAGCCAAGCCGATAAAACTGGGGCAACAAGAAGACTTGCATGTATGGGAGGCTGAGAATCCAACTGAAGAAGTCAGACAATTAGCTGTTGAGATCCGCCGATTAGTCAGTGAAGAAAATTATCGTTATCGAGATATCCAAGTCTTGACGAAGGAGATGGGGCTTTATGCGAATCTGCTGCAACCTATCTTTAAAGAAATGGCGATCCCTTACTATGTCGATGAAGATCAGCTGATGGAGAATCATCCGCTCATTGAATGGATCAATAGTTTGTTTGCATTAGATCGTTATGCGTATCGTTTGGATGACATCATGCGTTTTTTCAAAACAGAGCTGTTCATCTGCAGACAAGATGAGGTACTTGATTTGGAAAATTGGCAGGTGATGCGAAACCAATTCCGCACAAAACTTGATGTGACAGAAAACGTCGCACTGGCATATAACTATCAGGGAACTTATTGGACGAAAGAAAAGGACTGGCAATTTGTTTCCTATGATTTTGAAGCAGAACAATTAGAAGACGTTCAAAAGCTGGAAAAACAATCAAACGAGATCCGCCACTTCTTCAAAGAAATGGTTCCTCCTTTTTTTGAAAAGATCAAAGAATGTAAGACTGGACAAGAAGGTGCGTCCGTCTTTTATCAATTTTTAGTTCAGAGTGGTGTCCAGCAGCAATTACTGTTTTGGCGCAATCAGGAAATCGAACGCGGGAATCTGGCAGAAGCAAGGAACCATGAACAAACATGGGAAGCATTGATCAATCTATTGGATGAATATGCGTTGATCTACGGAGAAACGCCATTTGATTGGAGCTTGTTCCAAGAAATCATGTCTAGCGGATTAGAGAATTTAAGCTATGGGAAGATCCCAACGGCAATCGATCAGGTCAGAATCAATCGTTTGGAACTTGTTCGGCCAAATCAGGCGAAAATCACTTTTGCCATTGGCCTAAATGATCAAGTCTTCCCTGATCGTCATGAAACGAAAGGACTGCTATCAAGTGAAGAAAGAGAAACACTGAATGCAAGATTGGGGGAAGAACAGTTTCTATTTGATCCAGCTAAAGAAACGATGTCCTTTGAGCCTCTTCAAGCCTATTTCGTCTTTTCTTCTGCTACGGAACGTTTGTACTTGAGTTATGCGGAAAGTTACGATACGAATACATTGAAAATGTCTCCGTATCTACGTCGTATCCTTGAATATTTAACGATTCCAATCGAACGAAAAGAACATCTCCACTTGGATGGCGATCCTAGTTGTTATGTCGGCACGTATCGAAGTGCGATCAATATCATCAATGGTGTCTATCGTTTAGCTAAAGAAGAGAAACAACCACTTGCCGCTTACTGGCAGGAGTTGCGGACTGTCGTCTTACAGTCGAGATGGCGTAATTTTGCTTTGCGTATTTTCGAAAGCCAAGATCATTTAAACATACCTGTCTCACTGCCGCAAAAGATGGCAGAAGAGCTGTATGGCAAGGAAATCTATACGTCAATTTCCAGAATGGAGAACTTCTATAATTGCGAGTACAAATACTTTGTACAGTTTGGACTGAAACTCAAGGAACGGATGGTTTACGGCCTGACTCCAGCGGCCACTGGAGATTTTTACCATGAATCACTAGACCGTTTCTTCAAATTGCTTTTCTCAAATCAGTTGTCATTAGTTGAAATGACGGACAAACAGCGAAAAGAATTTACGGAAAAAGTACTCCAGGAAGTGTTTGGCGAATTACGTTTTGAGATTCTGGATAGTTCTGCCCGTATGAATTACATTCGTTATCAATTGGGGCAAACGATTCAAAAAGTAGCTTGGGCGTTGCAAAAACAAAGTAGAAATACTGGGTTGAAACCATTGCAGACAGAGATTTTATTTGGTCAAATCGCAGGCGCAAATGGTATCCCTGGTTTAGAACTTCCGTTGAACAATGGCGGGAAATTACATGTACGTGGAAAAATCGATCGAGTGGATGTCGCTGTTGAAGATGCAGAAACATGGTTGAGTGTCGTTGATTATAAATCTAGTGGCCGTTCCTTTGATGTGACGGAAGCATATTATGGGATGGCGATGCAATTATTGACCTACTTAGATGTGGCACTGATGGATGCGGTCCGTCTTACAGGCAAGGCAGCTGTTCGTCCTGCAGGTTCCTACTATCTGCATGTTCATAATCCGGTGCTGACGGATACCAACGAAGTAGAAAAAGACACATTGAAGAAATTCAGCTATGATGGTGTGTTTGTCGATGATCCAGGATTGTTGGAAGTATTGGATCATTCTTTAGAAGCTAAAGAAAATTCTTTGATCTACCCAGTGAAAAAGAATGCGAAAGACGAGTATCAAAAAGGAAGTTTCAGCAAAGATAAATTCTATACAGAAGAAGAGTTGCAGCTTTTTATGGCGCATAACCGAGCGAATATGCGTTTAGCGGGAGACAAGATCACATCTGGTGAAATCAAGCTGAATCCAGCGTATAAGGACAAAGAACGAATTGCTTGTCAATTTTGTCCGTTTAGAAGTGTATGCACATTTGATGTGATGCTGAAGGAAAACAACTATCACCGCTTAGAAAAATTGAACAAAGAAGAAGCACTGCGTAGAATACTAAAAAGGAGCGAAGAAGAGTGAATCAAATTCCTTTAAAACCAGAAAATGAAAGATTTACCGATGAACAATGGCAAGCTATTTTTGATCAAGGAGATAACTTGCTTGTTTCAGCTTCAGCAGGTTCTGGGAAAACAACAGTACTTGTACGCAGAGTCATCGAGAAATTGAAGATGGGGGTCAATCTGGACGAGTTGCTGATAGTGACGTTTACCGAGGAGGCCGCACGAGAAATGAAGGAACGAATCCAGGAGGCACTACAAGAAGCAGTCAATACAGAAAGTGATCCCATTCGACAACAGCACTTCACTAAGCAGTTGGTCTTATTGCCAACGGCCAATATCTCAACATTGCATGCGTTCTGTCTGACAGTGATACGCCGTTATTACTATTTGATCGACATTGATCCGGTTTTTCGAATGTTGACAGATGAAACCGAAACGATCTTGATGAAAGAAGATGTCTGGGATGAATTACGAGAGGCGTTCTATGCTGAAAATAGGGAAGAATTTTTTCGATTGACGATGAATTTCTCGAATGATCGTTCAGATGATGGTCTAACCAATCTGGTCTTTTCACTTTATGAATTTGCTCGTGCGAATCCTGATCCAAAAGAGTGGTTAACAAAATTAAGTGAGAGTTATCGCTTAGAGAATGGACTCGCTGATTCTGACCTATACAAAACACAGCTTCGTCCGCTGATTTTAGCTGATATGCATCAATGCGTGCAACTGTATGAGAAAATGGTGCAATTAGCACAGGAAGAAGGTCTTGAAAAAATGTACGATCAGGTATCTGGTGAAAAAGGCCAGATACAAGTGATCTATGAACATCTGTTACAAGACCAGATTCCAGAAGCCTACTCTGGATTAGAGACGCTGACATTCACAACGTTTAAAAGTAGTCGGAAAGCCGAATTGAAAGAACGCTCTGCTGAGGTCAAAGAGTTAAGAGACCGTGCAAAAAAAATCATTCAGCAACTTGGAAAAAATTACTTTCCTGTGTCACCAGAACAAATGGAGGAGCTGACCAAAAAGGCATATCCGTTAGTGAAAGAAATGATAAAAGTCACAAAGGCATTTATGAATGGTTTTAGCCAGCGTAAACGTGAAAAAGGGTTATTGGATTTCAATGATCTAGAACACTTTGCTTTACAAATATTGACGAAAAAAACCGATGATACATGGTTGCCTAGCGCAGCATCCGATCATTATCGCAAGCAATTCAAAGAAGTCATGGTGGATGAGTATCAAGATGTCAATCAGTTACAAGAAGCCATTCTTTACTGGTTGCGTGAACCGAATGAAACAAAAGGCAACATGTTTATGGTAGGAGATGTCAAACAATCCATTTATTCGTTTCGTTTAGCAGACCCAAGCCTGTTTATCCAAAAGTACGAAGCTTTTTCTAAAACAGAAGGCGGACGCCGTATCGTTTTAGCAGAAAATTTCCGTTCCAGAAAAGAAGTGCTTTCATTCACAAATTTAGTCTTTGAACAAATCATGGACCCAGTCGTAGGTCAGATTTCGTATGATGATGCGGCAAAGCTTGTTCTCGGTTTCCCAGATTTTCCAGAAACTGAACAATTTGAACCAGAAATATTGATTTACGAAAAAGAACAGGAAGAAACGACGATCGAATTGCCAGTGGATGATATTTTAGAAGACAAAACAGAAGGCGAATTGTTCATGACTGGATTAAAGATCCGCCAATTGGTCGATGAAAAATTCATGATCTATGATAAAAAAATGAAAAAAAATCGACCTATCGAGTATAGAGATATCGTTCTTTTGACTCCTACAAAGAATAATAATCTGACGATTTTAGAGATATTCAAGACGTTTGATATCCCTTTGGAAATGAATGACGCTCAGAACTATTTTCAAGCGACAGAGATCCGAACGATGGTCTCTTTGCTGCAATTGATCGATAACCCTTATCAGGATATTCCTTTAGCATCTGTTTTACGTTCACCGATCGTTGGATTGATCGAACCAGAACTAGCCCGAATTCGTTTAGCAGATCGGTCGCATACGTATTATGAAGCTGTTCTTGCTTATCAAGCTAAGCATACAGACGAACTTGCAGATAAGCTGACTCATTTTGGTGAACAGTTGGAGATATGGCGCGAACTAGCCCGCCGTTCTTCCATTACAGATCTTTTATGGGCTATCTATTATCAGACAGGCTACTTAGAATATGTAGCTGGATTGCCAGCTGGGGCGCAACGCCAAGCAAATCTCTATGCGTTAGTCGATCGGGCAAAATCTTATGAAAAAAGCTCATTTAGAGGTCTTTATCAGTTTGTACGATTCATCGAAAAAATGCAGGAAAAAGACAAAGATCTTGCAGAACCAGTTCTTGCATCTGTAGATAATGCAGTGCGTGTCATGACGATCCATGCAAGTAAAGGGTTGGAATTTCCAGTTGTTTTTCTATTGGATATGACAAAACAATTCAATCTCCAAGATTTAAGAAAAAGATATGCTTTTGAAGAAAAACTAGGGGCAGGTATCCGTTACATGGACCCTGATACACGTGTTCTCTACGACACATTGCCGTACCAAGCAATAAAATTAGCCAAACAAAATAAATTATTGTCTGAGGAAATGCGTAAACTATATGTAGGATTGACACGTGCCGAACAAAAACTGTTTATCGTGGGTTCTTACAAAAATAAGGAAGAAACGTTAAGAATCTGGTCAGAAGTGGCTAACCAAACCTCCCTTGTTTTAGAGCCGTCGACTCGTTTGAAAGGAAAAGGCAGTTTGCTGAACTGGATTGGTTACAGCTTGATGCGTCATCCTAAAATGAAGGTATACGCGGAAGATACAACGGTCCATAATCAGTTGGTACAGTCGGAAAGCCGCTTTTTGATCACATGGATGAAGCAACAAGATATTGTAGAGAACCGCCAATCATTGGCAAATGAGACGAAGAAAGAACTTGAATCAGTGAAGGTAGACCAAACACCACTTCAAGAATCATTGAAAGCCCGTTTAGCTTACAGTTACCCCTACAAAGCATCGACCCAGACGACAAGTTACCAATCCGTTTCAGAAATTAAGCGTTTATTTGAAGATCCAGATGATACGTCTGATTCCAAACTAGTTTGGGAAAACAATGAAAAACGGAGATATAATCAGCAATTCCGTTATACACAAAACACTTTGGCTGAGCCAAAATTCTTACAAAAAAGCCAAAAAATATCTGCTGCCTCTATTGGAACAGCTACACACTATTTATTGCAGTTGCTTCCATTAGAGATGCCAACGACCAACTTCATCCGTTCTCTCTTAGAAGAGTTGGTCGCTAAACGGCTAGTCGATGAAAAAGTCGCTAAAAAAATCGATCTTTCTGGTATTTTGTGGTTTTATCAGACTGAACTTGGGAAACGGCTGGTGCAACACAGCGAACTAGTGAAACGAGAACAGCCATTTTCGATGCTCTTGTCTGCTGATCAAGTGTTCGATCAGTATCCAAATGAAGACGATGAATTGCTGATTCATGGGATCGTCGATGGCTACATCGAATTTCCAGAGTTTATCGAGTTATATGATTTCAAAACTGACTATATTTCAAATGGTGAAAATCAAGCGGAAATAGAAAAAATCGTCCAAAAATATCAAGGACAATTGAATTTATACAAAAAAGCTTTGTCAGAAGCACTAGACAAACCAGTGACAAATGTGTATCTTATTTTATTGGATGCGAAGAAAATAATAAATCTTAATAAATAATAATAATTGAGCAACTGCGACTTACACTTTGTAAGTAATATGCTATACTCTAAAAAAGAGGTGAGTAAGATGGAGCTAACACAGACAGAATTCGCTCTATGTCCTAAATTTGAAAAAACTTTTTCGATATTAGGAAAAAAATGGAATGGGTTGATTATCGATGTATTGCTCGAAAACGGTCCGCAACGCTTTGTTGATCTCGCAGCGAAAATACCTATGGTGAGTGATCGCGTTTTAGTTGAACGATTAAAAGAGCTCGAACGAGAACGAATCGTCACAAGAAACATTTCATGTAATGATTCTGGTCGTTCTGAATATATGTTGACTGAAAAAGGCGCAGATCTCCAAAAAGCAATGGTCCAATTGCAAGTTTGGAGTGAGAAGTGGGTCACTGAGGAAGAATGCAGTTGATTTTGTTTAGAAAATCTTGTAAACTAACGTTAGTTGAATAGATAAAGAACGATGACGAAAAAGAGTAATTTGGATAAACCTGACCAGGGAGATCTGTCATAGACTGTAAGCAGATTCTGCGTTTGAAAAATGAAGTTCACTTTCCGAGTTCGTCTGATGATTCAGACCGGCAATTGTCGTTAAAGAAAATAAGTGTACGGTTTCGACCGTAAATTAGGATGGTAACGCGAAGACCTCGTTCCTTTACAGGAATGAGGTCTTTTTTTGTATTTGAATTTTGAAGGAGGAAACAGGCAAATGTCTTTACAAGCACAACTAGAAAGCTTGAAAGAAGCTACAATCGTTAAAATCACGACTGCACAAGATTTGAAAGAATTAAATCAAATCCGTATAGAAACTTTAGGAAAAAAAGGACCAATCACTGAAGTCTTACGTGGAATGAAAGATCTTAGTCCAGAAGAACGTCCTAAAGTAGGAAGTTTTGCAAACGAGATCCGTGACCTCTTAACAGCTGAAATCGAGCGTAAAAAACAAAAATTAGAAGAAGCTGCATTAAATGCTGCATTAGAAAAAGAAACAATCGATATTACTTTACCAGGCCGTCAGGTAAAACAAGGAACACGTCATATTTTGACACAGATCATGGAAGAGATCGAAGATATTTTTGTGGGAATGGGTTACCAAATCGTTGAAGGAAATGAAGTGGAATCAGACCATTACAATTTCGAACGGATGAATTTACCGAAAGATCATCCAGCCCGTGATATGCAAGATACTTTTTATATCTCTGAGGATATTTTGATCCGTACACATACTTCACCTGTTCAAGCACGTACAATGGAAAAACATGATTTCTCTAAAGGTGCACTTCGAATGGTCTCTCCAGGAAAAGTTTTTCGTAGAGATACAGATGATGCAACCCACAGCCACCAGTTCCATCAAATTGAAGGACTAGTAGTTGATAAGAACGTTACGATGGGTGACTTAAAAGGAACATTAGAAGTCGTAATGAAAAAAATGTTTGGGGAAGACCGTGAAATTCGCTTACGCCCAAGCTACTTCCCATTTACGGAACCTTCTGTAGAAGTAGATGTGAGCTGTTTCAAATGTGGTGGTGCTGGCTGTAATGTCTGCAAACACACTGGCTGGATCGAAATCCTAGGTGCAGGAATGGTTCATCCGAATGTCTTGGAAATGTCAGGGATCGACCCAGAAGAATACTCTGGCTTTGCCTTTGGCCTTGGACCAGATCGAGTGGCAATGTTACGTTATGGTGTCAATGATATCCGTAATTTCTATCAAAATGACTTACGTTTCTTAAGTCAGTTCAAAGGGGAGTAAAAAAGCATGTTAGTTTCTTATAAATGGCTAAATAAATACATCGATCTATCAGCAGTTTCACCAAAAGAACTGGCTGATAAAATGTCTGTGACAGGGATCGAAGTAGAAGGAATCACTGTTCCAGAAGAAGGTTTGAAAAAAATCGTCGTTGGTGAAGTCATGGAGTGTGTGCCACATCCAGATTCTGACCATTTGTCGATCTGCCAAGTAGATATCGGTGAAGAAGAACTGTCACAAATCGTCTGTGGTGCACCAAATGTGAAAAAAGGGATCAAAGTAATCGTCGCTTTACCAAATTCACGCATTGCAGGAAATGTAAAAATCAAAAAAGGAAAAATGCGCGGACAATTATCAAATGGAATGATCTGTGCATTACAAGAAATTGGTTACTCTGATAGCGTCGTTCCTAAAGAGTATGCGGAAGGAATCTATTATTTGCCTCAAGATGCGATAAATGGAGAACCAGTCTTTTCTTACCTTGATATGGACGATGCGATCATTGAACTGTCGATCACACCAAACCGTGCAGATGCGTTATCCATGCGCGGGGTTGCTTATGAAGTGGGAGCAATCTATCGTCAAACACCGAAATTTGCAGATGAAAAACTAGTTGAAGTTGCGCGCAAAGCAGCGGATAAAATCGATGTAACCGTAGAGGATCAAGAATTAGTCCCTGCCTACCAAATTCGGATCATTGAAAATGTCAAGATCCAACCAAGTCCGCAATGGTTACAAAATCTATTGATGAATGAAGGCATTCGTCCAATCAATAATGTCGTGGATATCACAAATTATATCTTACTCTTGTTTGGACAACCGCTTCATGCATTCGATTATGATAAATTAGGTTCTCAAGAAATCGTTGTTCGCCATGCAAAAAATGCAGAAACAATAGTCACATTAGATGGAGAAACTCGTAATTTGACATCAGATAATCTAGTGATCACAAATGGAAAAGAACCAGTTGCATTAGCTGGTGTGATGGGTGGACTTGACTCTGAAATCACAGAAACAACGACAACAGTCGCACTGGAATCTGCCTTGTTTGATCCAGTTTCGATCCGTCGTACAGCAAAACAATTCAATTTGCGCAGTGAATCTTCTGCACGCTTTGAAAAAGGAATCAACAAAGCAACTGTTGGTGAAGCAAGTGATGTTGCTGCTGCCATGATCCAGTCACTAGCAGGAGGAGAAGTACTAGAAGGTGCTGTCAAAGGTTCTGAATATCAAGCAAATGAAGTAGAAGTATCGATTACATTGTCGCGAATCAACCAATATCTAGGAACAGCATTAACAGTAACTGAAGTGAATGAAATTTTTGAGGCGTTAGGTTTCGGTTATCAAGTGACCGGGGAAACTTATACGGTCGTTGTTCCACCTAGACGCTGGGATATTCAAATCGAAGCTGACATCATCGAGGAAGTTGCTCGGATTTACGGCTATGATCGTTTGCCTTCTACATTGCCAAGTGGAGCAACTGTCGCAGGAAGCTTGACGAGTGAACAAGCAGCCACACGTAAGATCCGTACTTTATTAGAAGGTAGTGGATTAAGTGAAGCAATCAGCTATGCATTGACAACAGAAGAAAAATCCCGCCAATTCACAACAAAGGAATCACAGATCACAAGACTGGACTGGCCAATGAGTGAAGAACGTTCTGTTTTAAGAATGAATTTGATCAGTGGTCTATTGGATAATGTCAACTACAATGTGGCAAGAAAGAATAGTGATGTAGCGTATTATGAAGTAGGTCGTGTCTTCTACCAAGAAAATGATCCGTTGACACACTTGCCACAAGAAGTGAAACATGTTGCCCTAGCCTTGACAGGGACATGGCAGGAAAAGAGTTGGCAAGAAAAACCTGAAACAGTTGATTTTTATACGATCAAAGGTGTATTGGAAAACTTGTTTGAACAATTAGCAGTGGCAGATGAAATCTCTTATCAGCCAACTACTACCATGAAAGACATGCATCCCGGAAGAACTGCGGAAATCTATCTAGGAGAAACGTATCTTGGTTTTGTCGGTCAAGTTCATCCAAACACAGCAAAAGCATATGATATTCCAGAAACATATGTAGCGGAATTCGATTTGTCTTCAGTATTGTCAGCCGCTCAAAAAGGAATCACATTCCAAGCAGTGACGAAATTCCCAAGTGTGACACGTGATATTGCAATGTTAGTGAAAGAAACAGTGACAAATCAAGAAGTAATGACTGTCATTCGTGCAGCAGCAGGAAAATTTTTAACGAGTATCCAATTGTTCGATGTCTATCAAGGACAAAATATCGAACCAGGATATAAATCGTTGGCGTACAGTTTGACGTTTACGAACCCAGAAGCCACAATGACCGATGAAGAAATCAATCAAGCGATGGCTAAAGTAGAGAAAAAACTGACCGAAACAGTCCAAGCAAATATTCGATAATAAAAAAACAATGACTAAATCAGTACGATTTAGTCATTGTTTTTTTGTTTATCCGATTAATTGAAGTAGTTGATACCCATTGCAGTTTTGACTTCTGCTAATGTTTTCGCTGCTACTTTTGCGGCTTTTGCGCTTCCTTCACGAAGAATCGCCATGACCGCATCTGGATCTTTGGCTAACTCTTCACGACGGGCGCGGATCGGCGCGAATTCTTCTTCTAAAACATCAATCAAGTAACGCTTGATCTTCACATCACCAAGTCCGCCACGACGATAATGAGCTTTCATCTCTTCGATTGCTTCTTTATCTTTTCCAAAGACATCTAAATAAGTGAAGACCATATTTCCTTCAACTTGTCCAGGGTCTTCGACATGAATATGATTTGGATCAGTATACATACTCATAACTTTTTTCTTCACGACATCAGCGGGATCAGAGATATAGATCCCGTTTCCTAATGATTTACTCATTTTTCCGTTACCATCAATACCCGGTAAGCGACCCATTCCTTTAGGTGGAAAAACACCTTTTGGTTCAACTAAGACATCACTGTACGTATGGTTGAAACTTTGCACGATTTCTTGTGTTTGCTCCAACATTGGTTTTTGGTCTTCGCCCACAGGAACTAGATTTGCTTTGAAGGCTGTGATATCAGCTGCTTGAGAAACAGGATAGATGAAGAACCCAGTGGGAACACTTTCACCGAATTTCTTTTGTTCAATTTCTGTTTTGACTGTAGGGTTACGACGCACACGACCTACGCTGACTAGATTCAAATAGTACATCGTCAACTCTGCTAATTCTGGTATCTGAGATTGAATAAAGAGCGTAGACTTTGCTGGATCAAGTCCTACTGCTAAATAATCGAGTGCAACCTCTAAGACATTAGAAGATACTTTTTCTGGGTTTTTAGCATTATCAGTTAATGCTTGCATATCAGCGATCATCACAAATAGTTGATTGTTCTCGTCTGCTTGCATGTCAACACGTGTTTTTAATGAACCAACATAATGGCCTAAGTGTAATTTTCCTGTTGGTCGATCGCCTGTTAAAATAATATTTTTCAAAAAAGACACCTCTTTACGATTTCTAAGACTAAGCACTTCATATCTTACCGTTTTTTAGATGAAGACACAACAGTTGCCAATCAAAATTCAAGTAAAATAGAGAAAAAAACGGTAAGATAGTCAAAGACTTGCTAGAAAAGAGTATCTAGGAAATTTTCAAAGAAACTTTACAAGTAGCTTACCTATCAGATATAATATGTTCTATTATATATCTTTAAAGGAAATCTTACTAAATAATAATGGGAGTGTAATGTGATGGCAATGATTAAATTTGATAACGTAGAGAAATACTACGGCAAATTCCAAGCTTTGAAAAACATAAACCTTGAGTTTGAGAAAGGGGAAGTCGTCGTTGTCATTGGTCCTTCTGGATCTGGGAAGAGCACTATGCTTCGATGTATCAATGGGTTAGAAGTGATCACTTCTGGAAAGCTGTTGATTAATGATATCGACCTACATGATAAAAAGACAAAGTTAACAGAAGTACGTAAAAATGTTGGGATGGTTTTTCAACATTTCAATCTTTATCCAAATAAAACTGTCTTAGAAAATATCACTTTGGCACCAATCAAAGTGTTGAAACAAGATCAGGCAAGTGCTGTAAAAAATGCAGAAAAATTTTTGAAGAAAGTCAATATGTTAGATAAAAAAGATTCTTATCCATCAATGTTGTCTGGTGGTCAACAACAGCGTGTAGCGATTGCTCGCGGACTTGCGATGAATCCTGAAATGCTGCTTTTTGACGAGCCAACTTCTGCACTTGATCCAGAAATGATCGGTGATGTTTTGGATGTTATGAAAAAATTAGCACATGATGGCATGTCGATGATCGTGGTTACTCACGAAATGGGATTTGCTAAAGAAGTAGCAGACCGCGTGATTTTCATGGCTGATGGAGAAGTGTTAGAGGACAGTCGTGATGTGAAGAATTTCTTTGAAAATCCAAAGGAAGAGCGAGCAAAACAATTCATCAGCAAAGTAATCAATCATTAATCATCAGTAGGAGGAATAAGATGCGTAAAAAATCGATTATTCGTTTATTTTTCCTTTTAGGGCTCATGTTTCTGGTATTGACTGGCTGTAAAGGAAAAAGTGTTGCAAATGAAAACATATTAGAACGTAGTAAAAAAACAGATACGATCGTTTGGGGCGTAAAATATGATACCCGATTGTTTGGTATGATGGACATTAAAAGCAGCAAAGTAGAAGGCTTTGATATTGATATTGCTAAAGCAATCACTGAGAAAATTCTAGGCAAACAAGGAAAAGCGGAATTTGTGGAAGTGACATCTAAAACACGTATTCCTCTATTGAAAAATGGGAACATTGATGCAATCATTGCGACGATGACGATCACGGATGAACGAAAAAAACAAGTTGACTTTTCGGAAGTCTATTTTGATGCAGGGCAGTCATTACTTGTCAAAAAAGGAAGTCCAATCAAAAGTGTGGATGATTTGAACGCGGATACAACGGTATTAGCGGTTAAAGGTTCAACTTCAGCCATCAATATTCGAAAACATGCACCAGATGCAAAGATCCTTGAACTAGAAAACTATGCAGAAGCTTTTACAGCGTTGCAGTCAGGTCAAGGGGATATGATGACAACAGATAATGCTATTTTATTAGGGATGGCAGATGAAAATCCTGAGTACACTTTAGCTGGAGGAGCGTTCACGAATGAACCATATGGGATCGCAATCAATAAAGGGCAGAAGGATTTCTTGGATGCTGTCAACAAAGCGTTGAAGGATATGCTTGCAGATGGTACGTATGAAAAAATCTACCAAAAATGGTTCCCAGGTTCAACGCAAGGGAAAGTGGATTAAGGAGGAAAAAGAATGGGTGAATTGATACAAACATATGGATCCACCTTCGTAGATGGATTTAAAATCACGATTTATTCAAGTATCTTAGCCTTGTTATTCAGCTTGATCATCGGTACATTGATGGCAATTTTCCAATTGTCGAAAAACAAACTAATCAGCGGTTTAGCAAAAGCTTATGTTGAATTTTTTAGAAATATTCCATTATTGATCATTGTGATGTTTTTCTATGTCGTTGTTCCTCTCTATTGGATCAGCTTTGATGGATTCCAAGCAGGGACGATCGGTTTGACAATCTACACATCTGCATTTATTGCAGAAACAGTGCGCTCAGGGATCCAAACAGTACCAAAAGGTCAAACAGAGGCTGGATTATCCGCGGGTCTTACTTATTCGCAGACGATGCGTTATATCGTTTTGCCTCAAGCATTTAAGATCGTGGTACCGCCACTTGGAAACCAGTTTATCAATTTAGTAAAAAATTCTTCGATCTTGGCCATTGTTGCCGGTTTGGATCTAATGTACCAAGGAGACTTGATTGCGAGTGAAACATTTAATACATTCGATACGTATATCATTGTTGGGCTCTTTTACTTAGTGATTACTTTGCCATTGTCTTATTTGATGGTTTATCTTGAAAAAAAATGGGCAGTTCGTTCATAGAAAGGGGAAAACAGAATGGATTTTAGTGGCGCTTTTTCATGGATGAATATCCGCTTTTTATTAGAAGGACTAAAAGTCACGGTAGAAGTATCGTTGTTCTCGATCATTTTTAGCTTTTTGATTGGCGGTTTGACAGGGGTCATCCGTTTCTCGAATATTCCTTATTTTTCAAAAATCTTAGGATTTGTGATCGATATCATACGAAATCTACCGTTATTGCTGATCATCTTTTTCACATATTTTGCTTTACCACAGATCGGGATTCAAATGAATATCTTCTGGTCAGCTGTTGTCGCTTTGACGATTTTTGAATCAGCAATGTTATCAGAAATTTTTCGTGCCGGGTTGAATGCTGTTCCTAAAGGACAAATGGAAGCGGGGCTTTCGACAGGACTGACTTATGTTGAAACTATGAGAATCATTGTCTTACCGCAAGCCTTTAAATCAATGATTCCTGCTATCGTCAGCCAATTGATCTCATTGATCAAGGACACTTCTTTGGCAGTGATCATTTCGTTACCTGAATTGACACACCAAGCACGAATCATCTACGGGCAAAACACGAATTATGTCTTACCGATGTTCGTCGCTATGACATTCATGTACTTCGTTGTTTGTTATGCATTATCATTGCTTTCTTCTTATCTAGAAAGAAGAAAATACAGTTATTAAACCAAAATCTAGGCTATTACAAGCTTTAAAAAGAAGCATAAACGCACGATCATTAGAAAAAACCGCTATTCGTAAAACGGGTCATTTTACGAGTAACGGTTTTTTTGAATGAAACACATGTGAAATTTACTTTAGTAACGACAAAAGTTATTTTGCAGTCAAGATTAAGTTATCGATTTGTCTTAATAAGTTTTGTTTTGACATCTTTTCTAAAAAAAGTAAGTAGCATTATCTCTGATAAAATGGCAGAATATAACCAAAAAGCGATCAGATATTTCACTAAGTCTAATTGGATGTGAGGAGAAGCAGAATGGAGATAAAGACGAAGAGTCTCAACATACGGAAGTTTGTTTCTGGAGACATCGATAGCTTTATGGACTATCGAAACAATATTGATTGGATGCGTTATCAAGGGTTTAAAGGAAAGTCAAAGGCGTTCTACGAAGCTGAATTACTTCATGATGTCTCTTTGGAAAAAGGGATGCAGCTTGTAATTATCCATACAGACACAAATCAGTTGGTGGGGGATATCTATTTGAGAAAGGAAAATGATACCTATTGGATCGGGTATACTATTCATCCACAATATGCCAGAAACGGCTACGCATCAGAAGCAGTTACTGAAACTATAAATTGGGTCATCGATCAAGGAGGCAAGGTGATCAAGGCGGGTGTTTTACCAGAAAATGATGCTTCAATCAGGTTGCTTGAGAAACTTGATTTTACTTATGAGACGAAAATAGAGGACGAGTTGATTTATATCTATAACTTGTATCAACGGTAACTAAATTTACAGAAAACTTCAAAAATAATCCGAACAGCGAATAAAAGAAAAGAGGTTGGGACAGAAGTGTTTAACTCCGAGAAATAAGCCGAAATTCACGAAAATTGCTTTTCAAATTTTTGTGAATTTCGGCTTATTTAAGAAGGAGTTGCTTCTGCTCCCACCGTTTATTCGTTTTTAAAGAATGAGACAACAGTGCTTCTTACTTTTGTCCCACACTCTTTTCTTTTTGTAACAACAATCAGCAAATGTATACTGCATTATATGGGAAAATCGAAGGGGATTCCAAACTTTTCAGTTGAATGATGTAAAAATCTATATCTAACCATGTTATATGTCTGTAGCAAAACTGATTTTTAGATTTGTCCCACATTCGGTTTTCAAATAATAACTATAGAAATAGGGGGTAGCAATTAAGAATGTAGGACTTGAAAAATAAGGGCAAAAAGTCCACAATAAGGAAGATAGAATTTATTGAAAAAAGGATGATATGAGTGACTGATAAGCGCCCAATAGGTTTTATTGATTCAGGGGTCGGCGGCTTGACCGTAGTGAAAGAAGCCTTGAAACAATTGCCAAACGAAAATATTTTATATATGGGAGACACTGCACGTTGTCCTTATGGTCCAAGACCCGCAGAGCAGGTCATCAAATTTACCTGGGAAATGACAAACCATCTGGTGGAGCAAGGAATCAAGATGTTGGTGATTGCTTGCAATACAGCGACAGCGGTTGCGTTGGAAAAAATCAAAGAAACGCTCCCCATTCCAGTTATCGGTGTGATCCTACCTGGAACAAGAGCGGCAGTGAAGAAAACAAAAAATAAAAATGTTGGTATCATTGGTACACTAGGAACGGTAAAAAGTGGTGCGTATGAAACAGCCCTTAAAGAAAAAGTACCGGAATTAGTAGTGACTAGTTTGGCTTGTCCGAAATTTGTTTCGGTAGTCGAAAGTAATGAGTACCATTCATCAGTAGCAAAAAAAATAGTAGCGGAAACCTTGACACCGCTTCTCTCTAAAAATATCGATACGCTTGTTTTAGGATGTACACATTATCCATTGCTGCGTCCGATTATTCAAAATGTTATGGGAGAGAATGTTACACTGATTGATTCAGGAGCTGAAACAGTAGGTGAAGTATCTATGTTATTAGACTATTTTGAAATCAGTAATTCGCCAAAAAACGGCCGAGAGATTTGTCGATTTTATACAACGGGTTCTGCGAAACTTTTTAAAGAGATTGCAGAAGACTGGTTACCGATCGACCATGTAAAAGTAGAACATATTGATCTAGGAGGAGTATGAGACATGCGTCATGATGGAAGACAGGCACAGGAATTAAGAAAAGTAACGATCCAAACAAATGTTTTTAAACATCCGGAAGGTTCTGTTATGATCAGGTTTGGTGATACGACTGTTGCATGTTCTGCAACGGTTGAAACCAGTGTCCCTCCTTTTTTGAGAGATACCGGTACAGGTTGGGTCACTGCTGAATACAGCATGCTTCCGCGTGCGACGAATACGAGAAACCGCAGAGAGAGCAGCAAAGGAAAACTATCAGGTCGAACGATGGAGATCCAACGTTTGATCGGACGTTCTTTGCGAGCCGTCGTTGACCTAGAAAAACTAGGAGAACGTAGTATCATTGTGGATTGTGATGTCTTACAAGCAGATGGCGGGACGCGTACAGCAAGTATCACAGGTGCGTTTATAGCCTTGAAACTAGCTGTTGACAAATTGCTTCAAGAGAAGAACTTAAAAGAAGACCCTATCAAAGAACACTTAGCAGCAATCAGTGTAGGGATTCTTCCAGATGGAACCTGTGCAACGGATTTAGATTATGAAGAAGACTCTGCTGCATTGGTGGATATGAATCTCGTGATGACTGAATCAGGAAAGTTTGTGGAGATCCAAGGGACTGGTGAAGAAGCCACTTTTGATGGCGAACAATTGAATGAAATGCTTTTTTATGGAAAGAGTGCGATTGAACAGCTGATCTTGGAACAAAAAAACAGCTTGTTTACTCCAGAAGTGTCAGATACTTTGGAAAAAGACAAGACAATCGTCATCGCTACTAGAAATGCAGGAAAAGCAGAAGAGTTCAAAGCGATGTTCGGTAAAGAAGGATACGAAGTGAAGACATTGTTCGACTATCCAGAGTTGCCAGACGTGGAAGAAACGGGTTCGACATTCGAAGAAAATGCACGCTTGAAAGCGGAAACGATTGCTCATTTACTGAATCAACCTGTGTTAGCAGATGATTCTGGATTAAAGGTGGATGCTTTGGGGGGCATGCCGGGCATCTATTCGGCACGCTTTGCCGGGGAACATAAAAGTGATGCTGGAAACAATGCAAAACTCCTTTATGAATTGACAGAAGTACCAGATGAAAAAAGGACTGCCCAATTTCATTGTACGTTGGTTTTTGCTGCACCAAACAAGGATAGTTTAGTAGTGGAGGCAGAATGGCCAGGGAAGATCGTTAGGATTCCACAAGGTGAAAATGGGTTTGGTTATGATCCGTTATTTCTACCAGATGGGTCTGATAAAACAGCAGCAGAATTACCAAGTGAAGAAAAAAATAAAAAAAGCCATCGTGCGCAAGCGATGAAAAAATTAAGCAAACAGTGGAAAACATGGCTGGAAGGTGGGAAATAAGTGCGGTATTTAGTAGTAAGTGATAATCATGGCGATCGAGATATCTTAGTACAGCTGGTCGAACGTTACCAAGGAAAGATTGATCATTTCTTCCATTGTGGGGACTCAGAATTATCAGCAGAAGATGTGTTGTGGAATGTTTTTAATGTCGTTCAAGGCAATTGTGATTTTGGTCCAGGATACGAAACAAAGCAATTTATCGATACAGGGGTCGATAAAGTATTGCTTACTCATGGACATCTAGCGAATGTCCGTTTTGGCCTGACTCAGTTAGCGATGGCAGCTAAAGAACTAGGAGCGAACATGATCTTTTTTGGACATACTCATCAAATCGGTTGTGAATTTGACCAAGGCATTCTCTATTTAAATCCTGGCAGTATTTCCCAGCCTCGTGGCCCAATCCAAATCCCATCGTATGCAATTATTGATAGTACAGCAACCAAAATAGAGGTACAGTACTATAATCGTGCACACCAACCAGTAGAGGAATTGACATTTACGTATGCACGCTAACTTAAATTTCTCTAATTTTTGCTAAAAAATCAATTGATTTTATGATTTGTGCATCCGTTTTCGGTAAAATAAGATTGTTGAGTGAAATAGAAATGGAGGGCATCCGATGATTGGACCTATTGTAAGAGATTTATTACTACAAAATCAGGAAACTTTTTTGATTCCTGCTGAAAATGTAGCAAATGTGATGTATCAACATCCTTTATCACATGGGTTGCTCGTTTTATCGAAAGTTGGCTACACGAAGATCCCTGTTTTAGGAAAAGATGACCGTTTTGTTGGATTAGTTAGTCTATCCGATGTGGTAAACAAGATGATCGACCTTCAAACGATCAGTATGGATCCTTTAGAAGGGTTGACAGTAGCTGATGTGATGGAGACAAATGTTCCAACGATCGACGAGAATTGGGAACTAGAAGATGTCTTGCATTTGCTAGTGGATTCGCCATTTTTACCAGTTGTGACAGAAGAAAAAGTCTTTAAGGGGATCATTACCAGAAAAGAATTATTGAAGGCTGTGAACTATATGGTTCATGAATTAGAACGTCGGAACATCGTCTCTCCTAAAGTAGAAGAATTAAAAGAGAAAATCAATATCGTCAGTTAGACGAATGAGTAAAAATAAGGCAGTCGACTTTCTACCTTAAACGAAAAGTGTTTCAAAAGCACCCACTGAGAAGCTGATTCTCTGAAAAAGTGACTTATTTCAGAGGATACAATTTTCTCAGAGCGCTTTTGAAACACTTTTTTGATATAAAGATGAGTGAGGCAAGAGTAAAGTCTCGTTTGCTTAAGCTGCTTTTATTAGAATGACAAATCTAAGTTATTTTAAAATGATCGGAGTGTTAGGGATCGTAAAGCCAGCAGCAGTGAGCTCTTTGACATAAGAGCTTAGAAATTCTTCTTTTAACGCAAACTGTTTCCCATTTAACACGTAGCAAACCGTGCGGATCGCGAAGTTACTGTTCCCTAGATCAACTAGACCAAAAATCTCTGGTTGTGTTTGTAGTTCATCATTGTATTTTTCTGCTAAACGTGTATTTACTTGTTCAATGATACCGTAGATACGGTCATATCCTTCTTCTGGAACGATCCGAATATCTAATAAAACTTGCATATTTGCCCGTGAAAGATTGCTGATCGTTGTGATATTACGGTTAGGAATAAAATGGACTGTTCCATCCGTTGCTTTTAGCTGCAATGTTCGAATACCGACAGAAACAACTGTTCCTTCAATCGTCAAGTTCGCCAATTTTACATAGTCACCGACATCCATTTGCTGTTCCATAATAATGAAAAAACCTGTGATGACATCGCTCATAAATCCTTGCGCACCTAACCCGATAGCAACCCCGGCAATTCCAGCTCCTGCTAATAGTGAGCCAATTGGGACACCGATCACTGATAAAATCGCATAGATGAAGAAGAAACCCATCGTATAATGAAAAATGGTATTTAATAGACTGTGTAACGTTTTTAAACGACTCTCGTTTAGGACTGTTTTTTTAGCATACTGTTTAAATGATTTATCCATCAGATATTTTCCGATTCGATTGATCACGCCAAATAAGACGATCAAAAAAACTAAATAAAGTCCTTTCTGGATAAGTGTGGCTAGAATCCCATCCCAATCGATCCCGTCCCAAAAACGTTGAAAGGCATTTACTTGGTTGGCTGCCTGTTCCGTCAATGTTTCTCCTGTAGATGTGGTAGATGAAGCAGTAGCTAATTGTAAAAGCATAAAATCTCCTTTTCTATACTATTTGATGTACTTGTATTGTAACAATAACTGACACAAAAGAAAATCTCCATGAAAATATTTTAAAGGGATATCTTAATTTCAGAAATTAACAAAAATTCAAATGACAAATAACAGTGATAGTGCTAAAATATTCAAAAAGCAATGATTGGTGGAATGAATATGCAATTGGATTGGAATAATTTAGGATTTTCATATATTAAAACTCCTTGGCGCTATGTAGCAAAATGGAAAGATGGGCAATGGGAAAAAGGGGAGTTGACAGAAGATAATTATTTAACAATCCACGAAGGTTCTCCAGCGCTTCATTATGGACAACAATGTTTTGAAGGATTGAAAGCTTACCGAAGAAAAGATGGAAAAGTAAACTTGTTCCGTCCAGATCAAAATAGTCGACGTCTGAATCAAAGTGCAAGACGGCTATTGATGCCGATGGTACCAGAAGAAATGTTTATCGATGCAGTCAAACAAGTTGCAAAAGCAAACGATGAATTTGTGCCTCCATACGGTACAGGAGCCACTTTATATTTACGTCCTTTATTGATCGGGGTAGGGGAAAACATTGGCGTCCATCCAGCTCCAGAGTACTTATTTGTTGTTTTCTGTACACCAGTAGGCGCGTATTTCAAGGGTGGATTGAAACCAACGAACTTTATCGTATCTGATTATGATCGTGCTGCGCCAAAAGGTACAGGAGCTGCTAAAGTGGGCGGTAACTATGCCGCAAGCCTATTACCAGGAACAGAAGCAAAAGAATTGGATTATTCTGATTGTGTTTATCTCGACCCTGCGACCCATACAAAAATTGAAGAAGTGGGGGCTGCGAATTTCTTTGGGATCACGAAAGATGGTCAATTCATTACGCCACAATCACCGTCAATTTTACCAAGTATCACGAAATATTCTTTGTTGCAACTAGCAGAAGAACGTTTAGGCTTAAAAGCGGTTGAAGGGGATATCTTTATTGATCAGTTGGATCACTTTGCAGAAGCAGGTGCGTGTGGTACGGCAGCAGTCATCTCGCCAATCGGTGGTATTTACTACGAAAACAATCTTCATGTTTTCTATAGTGAAACGGAAGTCGGACCTGTGACAAAACGTTTGTATGATGAATTGACAGGCATCCAATTCGGCGATATAGAAGCGCCAGAAGGGTGGATCCAAGTGGTGGGATAAACCATTTGGAAAAAATCTAACTAAAAAGGAAAGAATCCGCATCATACGGATTCTTTCCTTTTTAGTTAGATAATTAAGATAAATGAACACCTTTATCAACATAGATGATATCACCGATCATACCGCTTGAAAGGGGACTGATCAAGAAGGCGCAGGCGTTCCCAACTTCTTCGATCGTGACACCTTGTTGGTCAGGTGTACGTGATTCAGACAATTGGATCAGCTTTTGGTAATCCTTCACGCCAGTAACGGCTAATGTTTTGATTGCTCCAGCAGAAATACCGTTGACACGAATCCCTTTAGGTGAGAATTCTGCTGCCAAGTAACGGATAGCAGATTCTAGTGATGCTTTGGCGATCCCCATCATATTGTAATTTGGTATCGCACGTTCTGATCCTAGATAAGACATGCTGACGATCCCACTGTTTGGTGCAAGATACTTTTGCGCATATTTTGAAACAGCAATCAAAGAATAACTGCTGATATCTTGCGCCAATTGATAACCATCTCTGGAAATATCAGATACGTTACCTGATAGTTCTTCTTTATTGGCATAGGCGATGGCATGCACCAATCCATGGATCTCTCCAGCGTATTCACCGATTGCGTTCATCGCTGTTTCGATACTTTCATCACTTGACACATCACATTCAACTGTAAATGCTTCTTCACCGACTAACTTAACCAATGATTTTTTCATTCTTTCATTTTGATAAGTATAGATGATTTCCGCACCTTGTTTCATCATCGCTTCAGCACAGCCCCAAGCAATACTACGCTTGTTGGCAACTCCCATGATGACGATTTTCTTTCCTTCTAAAAAAGACATATTGACACTCCTTTGATCCTAGAAAAATTTGATAGGTCGTAATAATGAAAAATAAATGCAATAAATAACCTCTTGTTTTTCTATTATTAGGCAAAATGCTTTGATTGTCAAACTATTTTTTTGCAGAAAAAAAAAAGATTGCTAAAACTTTAAGAATATGATACTTTGATAATCAAAGTAATAAACTAGGCGTTTAGCCGAAAGAGGGAGTAATTTATGTCTTACGTATTATCAGCCACGGAAGTGATGGACTTGATTCCTAATCGCTATCCAATTTGTTATATCGACTATGTAGATACTTTGGAACCAGGGAAAAAAATCGTTGCCACGAAAAATGTAACGATCAATGAAGATTTTTTCCAAGGACATTTTCCAGATAATCCAGTAATGCCAGGCGCATTGATCTTAGAAACCTTAGCGCAAGCAGGCTCTATCCTTATTTTGAAATCGGAAGAATTCTTGGGTAAAAGAGCGTATATCGGAGGGATCAATAAAGCGAAATTCCGTCAAAAAGTAGTCCCAGGTGATGTGATGAAATGCCACTTTGAGATCACAAAGATGAAGGGTGCGGTGGGAACAGCGTTATCCGCAGCGTATGTCGACGACAAAAAAGTATGTGAATGTGAATTTACATTTATCGTTAATAAAGATGCTTAAGTAAATAATAAATTTTCTTAAAGAAAAAGATAGGAATGGAAAGAGGAGGTTCAAAAAATAAGAAAGTAATTGTAGAAATGAGATATTTGTTTTTATGAATACAACTTATTATTGGCGTAATTTCTTCTAGTTCTGTCATCACATTAAATTGAAAAAGGATGAGTCCAAAGCAATTTTGCTTTGGACTCATCCTTTCGTTTATTTTGCTTCTTGTAAAATATTGATTTTCTCGATCTTGATATCTTCTTTCGGTTTATCCGAACTATCTGTTTCGGTAGCGGCGATCGTGTCAACGACATCCATGCCTTCAATTACTTGTCCGAAGACAGTATATTGACCATCTAATGTAGGGTAGCCACCTTTTTTATAAGCATCGATGATTGCTTGAGGATAGTCATCTTTTAAAAGTCCGTCATGGACATCGTCAGAGTTTTGGACGATAAAGAATTGACTGCCGTTGCTATTCGGGTCTTGGCTGCGAGCCATTGATAGGGCACCACGGATATTGTATAGCTGGTTTGAAATCTCTGTTTCAAAGCCTTTGCCCCAAATACTTTCACCGCCAGTACCGTCACCTTTTGGATCACCTCCTTGGATCATAAAGTCTTTGATGACTCTATGGAAAGTCAAACCGTCATAATAGCCATCTTTGGCATGGGTCATAAAATTTTCTACGGCTTTAGGTGCAAGTTCTGGGAATAGTTTGATTTTGATTGTCCCTTTATTTGTGACCATCTCAACCAAATCTTCATTAGCTGCTACTTCATTCGTCAATTGTGGCAAGGTCAAAGAATCAAGATCCACGCTTTCTTTTGTGCTAGTTTCTGTTGTTTTTTCAGTGGAGTCATTTGTAGTTGAAGAAGAACTTTCTGAATTATTTTGCGTACAACCTGCGAAGAATAGTAAGGTTGCTGCTAATCCAATGCTTAAAAATACTTTTTTTACTTTCATTTTTCTTTCCTTTCAAGTTGAAATTATTGTTATCTATAATGATAACAAACTATGGTACGAATACCTATCTTTTTACCTATAAAATTTTCGTTAAATTTTCTTTTAGAGGAAAGGTGTAGACCATTTGAAGTGCTTTTGTTATAATGTAAGTGGATACAAAAAGAAAACACAGGGGGATTTTATTGATGGGAAAATTAGGTATTTCGATCTATCCAGAACGTTCAACTTTTGAAAAGGATAAAGCCTATCTTGATTTAGCGCATAAATATGGCTTTAAACGTGTTTTTACAAGTCTACTTCAAATCGATGGAGATAAAGAGCAAGTCTTAGCTGATTTTACTAAAGTCGTGGAGTATGCTAACAGCTTAGGGATGGAAGTAATGGTGGATATCAATCCAGCCTTATTTGATCAACTTGAGATATCATACGATGATTTATCTTTCTTTGATAAGATGGGCGCTTATGGTATTCGCTTGGACGTAGGATTTACTGGTGCTGAAGAAGCGAAGATGACGCGTAATCCTTATGGCATAAAAATTGAGATCAATATGAGCTCAGGAACGAACTATGTGGACAACATCATGAGCTATTCACCAAATACTTCAAACTTGTTAGGTTCCCACAATTTCTATCCTCATCGCTATTCTGGGTTAGGTTATGATCACTTTGTTTACTGCTCAGAAAAGTTCAGAAAGTATAATTTAAATACAATGGCTTTTGTGAACTCACAGGCCGCTGATTTTGGGCCATGGCCAACACAAGATGGTTTATGTACGCTAGAAGATCACCGCGACTTAGAGATTTCTACACAAGTCAAACACTTGATCCTGACAGGACTGATCGACGATATCTCTATTGGAAATGCTTACGCAAGCGAGGCTGAACTACAAGCGATGGCGGAAACATTCCAAGCAGATTATCCTACATTGAAAGTTGATGTGGCAGAAGACATCACAGAAGATGAACGAATTTGTTTGTTCGACAATCTGCATAGTTATCGCGGTGACCGCTCGGAATATATCCTACGATCAACGATGACTCGTGTATATTACAAAGATAAACCTTTTCCTGCGCATAATACTCGTGATATGACCCATGGAGATGTATTGATCGATAACGTAGGGTATGGCCAATATAAAGGGGAAACACAAATTGCGTTGAAAGAAATGAAAAATGATGGACGCGTGAATGTCGTGGGACGTATTGCTGATGATGAATTGTTCTTGTTAGATTTCTTGAAACCATGGTCAAACTTCAAATTGATCGAAAATAAATAGTTGGCTTTGATACGAAAAAACAACCGCCAATGAACGATTAAAAATATACAATTCATAGTCTGGCCCTCACCAAAAAATGGATAGAATAGACGAAAAGGCATCTTTTGTTCTCCCTACTTTGATCGTAGGGAGAACATGAGATGCCTTTTTTAGGAGAACAGCTATTGCTATTGGGAGGAAGGCATCTAGCGGTCCTCTTTTTGTGCAAACAACTGTTTTTCATAGTTTTTTTCTAGTTGTGCGTTTTGCCAACGTGTTTCAAAGGCCGTTCTTTTTAGTACATGTAAATTATTTTTTTGATAAAAGAGGAAAAAGTTTTTCATCTGATTTTTGATTTCAGGGCTTAAACGGGGGTTATTCCTCATTGTTTCACTAATTTTTTGATGCATGATTTTTGTAGAAATGGGCCAAGTGATGATGTTTGTTTTTTTAGTATTTCTTACCCAGAGTACATATTGCAAGCCAAATTGGGATTGTTTAAGGTAGCAATTTCCGACCTTTTGTTCCTCTTTGAATAGATAATCCAATGGTCTGTTGGATTGGGCAATCTTGAGTAATTTCTTCTGGATAAAAAATTTCTCGTCGTGTTTTAAGTCGGGCATAAAAGCACTAGCGTTTAAATAAGTTGCTAATTGATGAATCTTTTTCATTGGAATAATAAAACGATGAACCGGAGCTGTGTGCTTCAAAGGATAACTTAGGTGATACCGTGCCAGAGTATCAACAAGGTCGACATATAATGATTCATTCTCTTTCTTTGTACAAACGAAGCAACAAGTGTGGCCACTGTATTTTGATACATTGAATCCTGCTGGAAAAAGTAGAAAGGAATGTTTGTTTTCCGAATCTAACTTGGAAAGTGCTTCTTTTAACAGCTGAACACTAGGATACACAGAAATACTTTGATAAATTGACTTAGCCACAGTCGACTGATTTTTTTCCTCGACAAACTTTCTTGAATGATCATTCTCAATTATATTTAAATAGATAGAATAAAGTTCTTTGAGATCATCTGGGTGAGGGGTTAGTCGATTTTTTACTAGATCAAGAACTTGGTTATGTATTTCCAACATTCGGTAACTATAATTGGGATCTTTGCGATAGGTGGCAGTAATGGTTGCGTTCCACGCAGTTTCGTCAGTTAATTTAGTATCCATAAGATCACTCCTTTTTATCTTAGCTTAGCATCAAAAGAAAAGCGGGCAGAACTTTCTTTGATAAAAAACGAAGAATATGATCTATCTGTTATCAAGCTATCTGATTTTATTAGGTAGGCTTGCATCTATGGGGCTGATTATTTATACTGATTTTAGAAAAGACTGTTGGAACATTGAAATAAAGGAAGGTATGACATGAAACTTTGGATCAAAATAGCCATAGGAATCATTATAGTGATTATCATGGCATTATTATTTGCAGGAAATTATTTTTATAATTACGCAGTCGTGCCATCTGAAAAAGATTTTTTAGAAGACGACACACCAGGTACATCAAAGGTAGTGAAGGAAACAGAAGCACAAAAATGGTTCAATGACAAAGACAATCGTAGTTATTGGCACCTTACTTCAAAAGATGGTTTGAAACTTTCAGCCATTTATCTACCGGCAGCAACAAAAAGTGAGAAAACAGTGATTGCCGCTCATGGCTATATGGGCAACGCAGAAACAATGGCAAATTACGCAAAAATGTTCCATGACTTAGGCTATAACGTGTTAGTCCCAGATGCCCGCGGCCACGGAGAAAGCGAAGGAGATTACATTGGATTTGGCTGGCCAGAACGAAAAGATTATGTCCAGTGGATCGATCAGATCATAGAAAAAGAGGGGCCATCGCAAAAAATCGTTCTTTATGGTATCAGTATGGGAGCAGCTACTGTTATGATGACTAGCGGGGAGAAACTGCCTGATAACGTAAAAGCAATCATTGAAGATTGTGGATATTCTTCCGTTAGCGATGAACTTAGCTATCAATTAGATGACATGTTTCATCTGCCGGCATTCCCATTGATCCCAGTCACAAGTTTGATGACGAAAGTCAGAGCAGGGTATTTCTTTGGCGAAGCTAGTGCGGTCGATCAGTTAGAAAAAAATACACGACCAATGTTATTTATTCATGGGGACGCGGACACCTTTGTTCCTTATGAAATGTTGGACAAAGTATATGATGAAACGAAAGGGCCAAAAGAGAAATACGTAGCCAAAGGTGCTGAACACGCAAAGGCGTATTCGATCGATCCAGAAAAATACCAAACGGTTGTAAAAAATTTTTTAAATAAATATGTCCAATGATTTTCAGTTGAAATAAAATTTTTGTAATCCGTGTGGTCGAACGGAATAAACGAAAGTTTCTCCTAAAATCAACAAATGGCACTAAGCCGAATGATCCCAAGAATGTTTCTTTTTGGTGGTTGTTCGGCTTATTTTTTGTAGTTGAACACTTTTATCATTGAGATGCGCAAAAAATGAGGTCGAGACAAAAATCGTTTAGATTTGTCCCACTCTCGTAGATCAAATGAAACTGAGGCTGCTTGGATCTGTCTGTGATATATAAAAAAAGAAACATGTATAACCAAACTTATTTTTATTCCATACAAGACTTTTTTTATGTGTTAAGGATATTTTTAACATGAACGGTCGCTTTGTTGTTATTCTTTTAGTATAAAAATAGAAAGCGAGGGGGAAATCGAGTGCGAGACACTCAAAGAAATAAATTGTCGGCGGTGTAGAAAGTGTCAAACGATCGAACTATGGGGATAAGTGTGAAGAGTAGAGTTCGAGGGATTTGGTAAAAAGTCGACTAGTTGCTGTTGAGTGACTAATCGTACGATCGGATGAGGAGAAAATCGTTTAAGGGTAAAAATTTCAACGATCCGATTCGATCAAGATAAAAAAGTGAAATAGTTAAAATGCTGATTACTTATTTGTTTATCACTAGCAAGCTTTACGTTGTAGACAAAAGTATCGATTTATTTTCTTGCGGAGAAGATAAGTAGATGCCTTTGTCTTTTTTGTATGTACTGTAACCAAAGTGTTTAAGAAGCGACCATAGCTAGTATCTGTTTCTAATAGTTGATAAGCCATTTTTCATTAGTTATCTGCTAGGCTTATTCAAGGTGTAGCTTCTAGAGAAAACTAAATTTCCAGATGCAAATAAAAAAAGGACTAATTGTTTGGTATTACAAGATAAACTAATAGTCAGAAAACTACATTAAATATTGGAAAATAAGCGAAGTGCACTAGTGATTATAATTGTGGGAACAACGAGCCATTGATAGATTATAGAGGAGAAACCAAAGATGAGAAAACAAAGATCAGAAACCAAAGATGAGAAACCTTTGTTAGGAAAAAATTATCAAGTATCGGAAAAAAGACAGAAAAATATAGAAAAAGAATCCTTGAAAGAAAAATATCAGTATCAAAAAGCTTCAAGTAGAAAAACTATCTCTCGCGAACAGAGGAAAGCGGAGGAGGAAACAAGGCTTTTTTTTACTGAATTATTCCAGAAAGACGAAGGGTTTGAGAAAATCGAGCAGTATCATGCAAGAATGATAGGTTTAGCGTGTAGTAAAAGTGAGAAGCAATCGTTTGTTAACGAAGAGTTTAAATCTTATTTATCCTATTGGGCAACTCTATTTAAAAACGGTAGCTTAACAAAAGACTCACTAAATCCGATAAATACTCCCAAAATATTGTTTCACCTATTGAGTGTTTCGCTAGAGAAGAGTGCAACGTTTTTAACAAGTAAATATGGAACCATTCGTTCTTTATATGAATTGAGTGCAAATACCAAATCTTCATTTTTAGTTTATCCGGCTTTTTTCACGTCTAAAAATACTAACAGGGGGAAATCAGGTGGCGTCGTTATCCGTAAGTTCGATGACATCAACTATGAAATAATTGTCATAGATAAACATAATACTTATTTTAAGGATATAAGGAACAAAGAGTTAGAAAAATTTTTATCACAAGGACCTAATGTTGTTCTAACTAGGTATCTTGTTCCAACCGTTAGAACACATCTTATTGCAGATCTGTTAACGTCAACAAGAGAGAGCAATAATAAGTTTTCTACATATGATGGATTGGATAAGATAAGCGTACAGAAAGAATTTCGAAAATACGAAGAGGTAGATACCGTGGATAAAGGCGATATCAAAAATTTTGAATGTGCAGTAAATTATGCAGTTTGTTCGGGGATTTTCAATGAGGAGTTGGCAAAAGAACCGCAGATGCTTTCACTTCCAGAAAACATCGAAATCATCCATCAACTAGTTATTGATCATCTTACAGGCATAGAAAAAAATTCACCGAAATTTACAAGCAAACAGAAAAATAATCTAGCAGCAGCGATAAAAAATATAAAGACATCTGATCTCTCGTATGAAAAATCCTTTAGTATTCATGAAAAAAAGCAAATAGAGGAGAAAAAACTTAGTGCATTCCAAAAAAGTATGGACACAATCAAAAAACATCGGAAGTTGCCTGCTAAGTCAGGTGGAATAGACAATCCAGCTTTTTATGAAAAAGCACATTCAAGTGATTCACCTACTATTTAGTAGAGGAAAATAAAAAGGCAGAACAAGCAGACATTCAGCAAAAAAAGTAGCGTTTCTAAACAAAGTCAGGTTATAAAAAAAGATCAGTCAGTATTAGTGTAAAAAAACAGAGTGTGATAAATCTAAAAATCAGTTTTGCTACAGACTCTCGAATAGACGGCGTCCAAAAGTCAGGTTTTTCGTAAATTTCAAAAAAACGAGCAATACAAAACGTATTGCTCGTTTTTTTCTCCAATTCCTCAAGCCTAAACGACTAAAAATTAAAGGTTTGCAAATTTTTCTAATAGACGAATCATTTGGCAAGTGAACCCATATTCATTGTCGTACCAAGCAACTGTTTTCACTAATTGGAAATCACCTGCTGTAGTTACTTCAGTTTGTGTTGGGTCAAAAATTGAACCTTGAGTCGTTCCGATAACGTCACCAGAAACGATTTCGCGATCGTCATATCCAAATGAAGGATTGTCAACCGTATGTTTCTTGATTGCTTCGTTGACTTCTTCAGCAGTTACTTTTGTTTTTAAGATGGAAACTAATTCTGTTAATGAGCCATCAACGACTGGAACACGTTGTGCATGTCCTTGAAGTTTTCCTTGTAATTCAGGAATAACTAAGCCGATAGCTTTTGCAGCACCAGTTGAGTGAGGGATAGTGTTATCTGCTGCAGAACGAGCAGCACGTAAGTTACCACCTTTTACTGGGCCGTCTAGTAACATTTGTGTAGAAGTATAAGCATGGACAGTTGTCATTGTTCCTACTTCAATCCCAAATTCATTATTTAAAAAGTAAGCCATTGGTGCTAAGCAGTTTGTTGTACAAGAACCAGCAGAAATGATTTTGTCATTTGCATCTAACGTATCATCATTTACGTTATAAACGATCGTTTTCATTGCTCCGGCTGGCGCAGAGATCACGACACGTTTAACGCCTGCGTTCAAGTGGGCTTGTGCTTTTTCTTCAGAAGTGTAAAAACCAGTACATTCTAAAACAATATCGACACCATTTTCTTTAACCCAAGGGATCTTACTTGCATCAGGTTCCGCATACACGCGTGTAGTTTCACCATCAACTACGATTGAGTCTTCTGTTGCAGTAACTGTACCTGGATACGTACCGTGTGTTGAATCAAATTGTAACAATTGAGCCAACATCGTTGGGCTAGTTAAGTCATTGATTGCTACTACTTCAATATCATCTGATACTTCTTTGATACGGCGGAACGCCAAACGTCCAATACGTCCAAATCCATTAATACCTACTTTTACTGTCATAATCAAAAGTTCCTCCTTTATTTGGAGATTGTCGAATGCCCAATCTTCATTAATACATCCATTATTTTCCTCCTGTTTTTTTGATTTGTCAAAAAATTATACTTACAAAAGTAAAGTGACCTTAATTATTTCTCTTTTTGAGTCTTCGCAAGTAAGTAGGCAAGTCAAATCAGAGATAAAACAGATAAAAGGGAGAAACTTTGGCTGAAAAGATGGACAAAATGGCTTTTCACCGATAAAATAAATAGGACTTTTGTTTATTGTGGAAATTCAGGCAGTCAAGTAATTAAATATAAATAAATTAATAGGAGGACTTAAAGATGTCCATGTTTTTAGATCAAGTGACGATCGATGTGAAAGCCGGTAAAGGCGGCGACGGAATGGTGGCATTCCGCAGAGAAAAATATGTACCTGATGGTGGTCCTGCTGGCGGTGATGGCGGACACGGGGGTGCGGTGATCTTAGTTGTTGACGAAGGATTACGCACATTGATGGATTTTCGTTTCAACCGTCATTTTAAAGCTCAACCTGGAGAAAACGGGATGAGTAAAGGTATGCATGGCCGTGGATCAGAAGATACGTATGTCAAGGTGCCACAGGGAACAACAGTGAGAGACGCAGAAACAGGCGCTTTACTAGGTGATTTGATTGAAAATGGTCAAACACTTGTTGTAGCAAAAGGTGGCCGCGGCGGTCGCGGAAATATCCGATTTGCTTCACCAAAAAATCCAGCACCTGAAATTGCCGAAAATGGCGAACCAGGACAAGAAAGAAAAATCGAATTAGAATTGAAGGTACTGGCTGATGTAGGTTTGGTTGGTTTTCCTTCTGTAGGTAAATCCACACTTCTTTCAGTGATTTCTTCAGCTCGTCCGAAAATCGGTGCGTATCATTTTACGACCCTTGTTCCGAATCTCGGCATGGTTACAACTAGCGATGGCAGAAGTTTTGCAGCCGCTGATTTACCAGGTCTGATCGAAGGAGCTTCCCAAGGCGTTGGACTGGGAACTCAATTTTTACGTCACATCGAGCGTACGCGCGTTATACTACATGTGATCGACATGAGTGGAATGGAAGGAAGAGATCCATATGAAGATTATTTAGCGATCAATCATGAATTATCTTCTTATAATCTACGTTTACTCGAACGTCCACAGATCATTGTTGCAAATAAAATGGATATGCCAAACGCTGAGGAAAACTTGGCAAAATTCAAAGAGCAATTGAACAAAGAAAAAACAGACGAGTTTGCAGATGACATTCCTGTTTTCCCAATTTCAGGCGTGACTAGAAAAGGAATTGATTCATTATTGAATGCAACAGCGGATCTACTTGAGGTTACACCAGAATTTCCTCTATATGATGAAGAAATCGAGGAAGAAACAGTACAATATGGCTTTAATCCAGATGAGCCAGAATTCAAGATCGATCGTGATCCAGATGCTACTTGGATCTTATCTGGTGAAAAAATCGAGAAATTATTCCAAATGACAAACTTCGACCATGATGAAACAGTCATGCGCTTTGCCCGTCAATTACGTGGAATGGGTGTCGACGAAGCTTTACGTGCTAGAGGGGCTAAAGATGGTGACCTCGTAAGAATCGGCGAATTTGAATTTGAATTCGTTGAATAATGGTAATTTGTTTCAAGTAAAAATAATAAAAGTTTGTTTTTGAGTATCTAAAGAGTGAGAGAAAAGTAGGTTTGCTTTTTTCTTGCTCTTTTTTGTTATTTTTAAAGGGTATTTCTTTTGTTTTTTTGAAATAAACGGTAGAATGAATAAAAAGAAGAAGGAGTGTTTTCGATGAATAAACGAGTAATCATTTTAAATTTTCCTGTAGAGAGTCAAGCCTATCAAGCATTTTCGGAAATCAAAAAATTCCATGCTGCTCGTTCGATCAAAGGAGAGCAAATGGCAGTCATCCGTCATGAACCAAACGGGGCCCATCAATTCAAAATTGAAGATTTTCTAGATTTTACAGGCAATAACAAATCATCTACTGGCGGATTGATCGGCATGTTAGTTGGCATTCTGGGAGGACCACTAGGGATTTTGTTAGGCTGGTTTGCTGGCGGAATGATCGGAGCAACACAAGATGCAAAAGAAATCAAAGATGCACAGACAGTTTTCGATTTTGTAGGAAGTAAAATCAGTGAAGGTACGACGGGGCTGATTTTAATTGCTGAAGAAGAAGACAACCGTCCATTGAATCAATTAGTGACAATGGAATTAGGGGGAGAAATCACTCGCTTGGACTACGATGATGTAGAAAAAGATGTCCATGATGCCCGAGAAGTCGAGGATAAAGCCAAAGAAACTGCCAAGAAAAACTGGCAAGACAAACATCCTCAACAGGATGCTGATTCCGATCATCCAGCTGAATAACGATGAGTGTGGGATAAAATTAAAAATCGTTCTGCTACAGACTCTTGAATAAACGGCGGCCAAAAGTCAGGTTTTTCGGAAATTTCAAAAAAGAGTGTGGGACAAAAGTAAGAAGCACTGTTGTCTCATTCTTTAAAAACGAATAAACGGTGGGAGCAGAAGCAACTCCTTCTTATTTCTCGGAGTTAAACACTTCTGTCCCAGCATCTTTTTTCTCCAATTTCTCAAACCTAAACGACTTTTGTCTCGACCTCTTTTTCGATTTTTGTTTATTTCTTATGATTATTGAAGCATTTCAGACTTTCGGTTGATTATCAGTTGATTTTCCCATAAAATTAATAGGGAACTTAAAGAAAGTCAGGTAGATTATGGAATTACAATTTTTAGGAACAGGAGCAGGGGTACCTGCTAAACATAGAAATGTGACAAGTATTGCATTAAAACTCTTAGATGAAAGAAATGAAGTTTGGTTATTTGATTGTGGGGAAGGAACACAGATGCAGATCTTGCGTACGAGTATCCGCCCACGAAAAATCGAAAAAATATTCATCACCCATTTACATGGGGATCATATTTTTGGATTACCTGGTTTACTTAGCAGTCGCTCTTTTCAAGGGGGAGATACACCGCTTGAAATATACGGACCTAAGGGAATCGAAATGTTTATCAAAACTTCTTTAGCTGTTTCGCAAACTCGATTAGGTTATGCGCTGAAATTTATTGAATTGACTGAGGATCAGCCAATCTTTGAAGACCAACAATTTTCTGTTTATACAAAGAAACTGGATCATGGCATCGATAGTTTTGGCTACCGGGTCGTGGAACATGACCATAAAGGAGAATTGCAAGTCGACAAACTGAAAGAATTAGCTATTCCAGCTGGACCGATTTATGGTAAGCTAAAAAAAGGTGAAACAGTCACTCTTGATGATGGACGGACCATCAATGGCAAAGCATTTGTGGGACCGGATAAAAAAGGTAGGATCGTCACGATTTTAGGCGATACTCGAAAAACAGGTAATTCTGTCCTTCTTGCTCAGGATAGTGATGTACTCGTTCATGAAAGTACATTTAACAAAAATGAGGAAAAAATGGCGCGTAATTATTACCATTCAACTACGCATCAAGCAGCGGAAATCGCGAAAGAAGCGAAAACTAACAAATTATTATTGACACATATCAGTGCTCGTTATTTAGGCAAAGCAGCATTGGAACTTGAAAATGAAGCAAAAGAAATCTTTCCTAATACGTTGATTATGAAAGATTTTGAAACGATTGAAGTACCGTTTCGTGAGGAGGAATAGATGTGAATCTAGAAGATAAAGTAGTGCTAGTAACAGGTGGTTCTGGAGGATTAGGCGCTCAAATCTGTTATGAAGCAGCAAAACAAGGGGCAATCGTCATCACATGTGCGAGAAGGATCCAGATGATCGGCGAAGTGAAAGAAGAATGCAAAAGACTGAGTGGAACAGAGGCTTATGCTTTTCAAGTAGACGTCAGTGATCCCGATAGTGTCGATGCATTGTATGAAAAAGTAATGGATGAAGTCGGTCGAGTCGATGTGTTAGTCAATAATGCGGGCTTCGGTATTTTCGAAGATTTTCTAAGCTTTGATTTAGGCAAAGCATACGACATGTTTGAAGTGAATGTGTTGGGAATGATGGTCTTGACTCAAAAATTCGCACTTGATATGGCTGAGCGAAGACAAGGGCATATTATCAATATAGCTTCGATGGCTGGCAAAATGGCTACAGCTAAGTCAACGATCTATTCCGCTACGAAATTCGCCGTTTTGGGATTTTCCAATGCATTGAGATTAGAATTGAAACCATTAGGCGTAGGCGTTACTACTGTCAATCCTGGGCCTGTCGCTACAGATTTCTTTGACAAAGCAGATCCTAGTGGCAGCTATTTAGAAAAAGTAGATCAACTTGTTTTGGATCCAACCAAATTAGCGAAAGCAATCGTTCGTAATATGAAATATCCGAAACGTGAAATCAATAAACCAGTGATTCTTGAAATCGCAGCTAAATTTTACACGCTCTTCCCAACAATTGGCGATTATTTAGCGAGTGGTATTTTCAATAAAAAGTAGGTGAAGAAAAGTGAAAAAACAAAGTGGTGTGATCATCGGATTTCTACTTGTTTTAGTCATTGTACTATTTGCGGTATTGAATAACAAAAATGTGCCAGTTAGTTTCGGTGTTGCTTCGTTTTCTGCACCGCTGATACTAGTCATCATAGGTTCTGCGATCATCGGCGCATTGATTGTTTTTGTCACCGCCTCAACGACATTATGGCAACAAAAAAAACAAATCAAACAGTTGACACAAGAACTAGCTGAAGCCCAAAAAGATGTGGAAGCAAAAGTGAACGAGGCAAAAGAAGAACAACAGCGTGAATTCAGAAATGAACGCGCAGAACTTGAAGCTGCTTATCAAGCAGAACTGCAAGCAATGAAAGAACAACTGCAACAGTTGCAAACATCAAAGGAAAATAATACGCCATCACCTAAACAAAGCTATAATTATTTTGATTGATCGGTTTTATCATGAATGTTTAGGCTAAGAAAATTGATAAAGACTATTTCTTGCGAGGCCCGAAAAAGTTTTAGGATTCCTTCCTCTTTTCGGGCTTTCTTTTTGTTTCTTTCTTCTTTTTTTTAGCGTTTTCCTTTGCTATAATAACTAAGTTAGGAGTGAGAACGTGAGACAAGCAAACTATGATTGGAAGTTAAGTGATACGGAGCCTTCCGCATCCTTTCTCCAAATGATCGAAAAACAAGGTATCTCTCCTTTTATCGGCAAGTTGCTATGGCAACGCGGTTATCGAGAAGAAAAGGAATTACAACGATTTTTAAATCCAAAAGAACAATCTCTTTATGATCCTTACTTGATGCACGACATGGACAAAGCCATCAGTCGGATTCAAAAAGCTGTGATTGAGGGAGAAAAAATCTTGGTTTACGGCGACTATGATGCAGACGGAATCACCAGCACGACAGTAATGAAAGAGACACTAGAACTCTTAGGAGCAGAGGTCGAAACGTTTTTACCCAATCGTTTTCTGCATGGATATGGCCCGAATTCTACTGTATACAAAGAAAAAATCGAAGCAGGGGTCCAATTGATCGTCACTGTCGATAATGGCGTAGCAGGGAATGAGGCCGTTTCCTATGCACAGGAAGCTGGGGTGGATGTGATCATTACAGACCATCACGAGTTACCTGATCATTTACCAGAGGCTTATGCCATCGTACATCCCCGTCATCCAGAAGGAAATTATCCTTTTCCGGATCTTGCTGGAGTAGGTGTAGCCTTTAAAGTGGCCACTGCTCTACTAGAAGAACCTCCGGCTGAATTCTTGGATTTAGTTGCTATCGGTACGATTGCCGATCTGGTTTCGCTGACGGATGAAAACCGTGTGTTAGTTTCTCTAGGTTTGGATGCTATCAAGCACTCTGAACGCATCGGATTACAAGCACTTTTCTCAGAAAGTGGTGTGAAGGCGAAAGAGGTAGATGAAACAATGATCGGTTTTTCGATTGCGCCTCGATTGAATGCCATCGGTCGTATGGGTGATCCAAATCCAGCTGTGGAATTATTGGCTACTTTTGATGAAGAAGATGCAGCGAGACAAGCCAAGAAACTAAATGAAATCAATGATCAAAGAAAAAAAATAGTGGATGACATCGTTCAGGAAGCACTAGGGATGATCGACGAAATGAATCAGATCCATTTACTTGCACACCCAGGCTGGCATGAAGGTGTTTTGGGGATTGTAGCTGGTAAAATCATGAACCAAACAGGCAAACCAACTATTGTTCTGGGGATAAAAGAAGATGGAACAGCTAAAGGGTCTGGTCGCAGTGTTGACGCACTGAATCTATATGAAATGTTGGATAAGATGCGTGATCTATTTACATTCTTCGGAGGGCACCATGCAGCTGTCGGTCTAACGATGCCAAAAGAAAATATCTCAGCTTTACAAGAACGCATGAATCACTATGTTGTAGAACAAGAAATCGATTTAACTAAGGGGCCTGTTTTAAGGATTGATGAAATCTTGACACCAAAGGATGCAACCGTAGAGTTGATCGATGCCTTGAAGTTACTCGCACCATTTGGAACGGATAATCCGGTTCCGCAGTTTCTGTTCCGTCAGACTTCAGTCGAAAATGTAAAAAGGATCGGTACAGCGCAACAACATTTAAAATTAACGCTAGTAGACGATGGTGCACAATTGGATGCTGTTGCCTTCGGATTTGGTAGTGAAGAAAACGAACTATTGAATAACCCCATTGATGTGGTGGGGAAACTTTCAGTCAATGAATGGAATGGCCGCAAGAAACCGCAGTTGATGGTGACGGATTTTGGCGTCAATGGTTTCCAGATATTCGATTGGCGTTCAAAACGGTACAGAACCCTAACCGAATTCAAAGAAGATATCTTTTACTTGGCTTTTGAAAAAAATTCTCTTAAAGAGTTGAACAAGGAAATAAGAGAGAAGATCATACTTTTTGAAAACCTTGAAAAGACGAAAGAGTTAATTGAAGGAAAAGCGTACCACGCATTGCTACTCGTTGATTGTCCCACCGATCTCCTTGTTTTGGAAGAAATCCTTACGTTTGGTTCATTTGATCGAATGTATTTATTAGGGGTTTCTTATGATGAAGCGTATTTAAATGGTGTCGGTACAAGAGAACAGTATGCGAAATTGTTCAAATTGATCCATACGCAAGATAAAATCGATATCCGTTATAAGTTAGAAGCAATTTCAACTTATTTGAAAATACCACAAAAATTATTAATTTTTATGATTCAGGTGTTTTTTGAGCTGAAATTTGTTACAATAGAAAATGGCGTTTTACAAAAAGTCGAAAAACCTGAAAGTCATCCATTGACTGAAAGCCCGCTTTATCAGCGGCGACTTAAGAAGATCAAAGTGGAGGAATTTTTACTATTGAGTGATATTCCAACTATTAAAAAAAGGTTAACAACCTAGGAGGAAACAAAGAGTGGATTTAAAAGATTATATTGCAAGCATTCCTGATTACCCATCAAAAGGAATCATTTTTCGGGATATCTCCCCACTTATGGCAGATGGGGATGCCTACCGCGAAGCCACAAAACAAATCGTGGATTATGCAAAAGAAAAACGAATTGACATGGTAGTTGGACCTGAAGCTCGCGGATTTATCGTTGGTTGTCCGGTAGCCTATGAAATGGGTGTTGGTTTTGCTCCAGTGCGTAAAAAAGGAAAATTGCCTCGTGAAACCATCGAAGTGACTTATGGACTTGAATACGGTACAGACACATTGACACTGCATAAAGATGCAATCAAATCAGGCCAACGCGTATTGATCTGCGATGATCTACTAGCGACAGGTGGTACGATCAAAGCAACGATCGACTTAGTGGAAGAACTAGGTGGCGTTGTAGTTGGCTGTGCATTCTTGATCGAATTGATGGAACTAAAAGGCCGCGAAAAAATCGAAGGATATGACATGATCACATTGATGGAATATTAATTGATCTTAGACTGACCTCTTGCTAAGGTTAAAACGAGTTCGATGTTCTAAATCATTTTCCTTCAAGAAACAGCAATAAAAATATTTTTTAACAAGCCAGACTATCTCAAAATCGGAACAACTATTTTGGGACGGTCCGGCTTATTTTTTTGGCTCTTCTTCTTTTGCATCTGTAAAAATTAGTTCAATGGCTTGTTTTCTCATCATTAAGATCCCTCTCAAAATTGTTTGTACGATTAATATAAAATAAAAAGACTGAAAACAACACTTCGAATTTAGGTGATTGTCTACAGTCTGCCATCACTTTTTAAAAAAAAAAGAAATTATTGTTTGGATAATTATTTGCTTTTTCAGCAAGGTAGAGAACCTTTTCAAAGACATCATAAAAACAGTTCATTATGTTTTTGTTGGAGAATGAATTTTGAAAATAAACAGCTGATTTGGTTGCTGTTATAGCGATAATAGTGGGGAAGTATATTAAGCATACAAATTCATAAAAAAAAATTAAACCTAATAAACTTCTAATTAATCGAATAAAATAATGTTATTTAGTTGTAGTTAACTCGTTATGATAAAGTCCATATAATTGTGTAAAAGATAAAAGGCCATGTAACAGCCCTTTTACGGTACAATGTTTTTAACCACAA